>JAURLF010000241.1 GCA_030831375.1 Gaiellales bacterium
ACGGGCCGCGCCGACGGCGGCCGGCCTCGCGCCCGAGCGCGAGCACGTCCGGGGGCACCTCGGCGCCGCGCGCGGCGGCGACGCCGGCGGCCGCGACGGCCTCGTCGATCAGCCCGGCGCGGCGCAGGATCACGCACGCCTGCACGACCTCATCGGCGGGCGACAGCTCGTCGGCGACGATCCCGCGCGCCAGCTCCACCGCCTGCTCCCGGCGGTGCGGGCCCTCGTCGAGGAGGTAGCGGGCGGCCCGTGCTGCGCTCATGGCCCCCACGCTACCCCCACAAACGCCGCCCTGCGGCTCCGTCGGCACTCCGAACAGAGCCTTTACGAAGGCCCGCAGAGCCGCTGATAGCCTGAGCCCGTGCGGTTCCGAGCGCTCCTCCCCCTCGCGCTGGTCTGCGCCCTCGCGTTCGCGGCGGTCCCTGCGCAGGGCGCCACCCTCGCGCGGAACCTCAGCCGCGTGGGCGTCGCGCCCGCCGACCGGGCCGAGTACCTCGCCTCGGTCCGCGAGGCGCGATACCTCGCTCGGCGGCTCGGCGGCAGCCGCCGGACGGCGCTGAACGCGGTCGTGCGGAGCGCCACCCGGATCGCCGGTCGCTCCGACTTCTCGCCGCAGCTGGCGGCGATCGTGTTCCGGGAGGTGGGCGCGAACGTCGCCTACCTCGAGGCGAACCCCCTCCCGGGCTCGGGCACCCGGGTGCGCATGGACGGCGTCGTCTACGAGAGCTACGCGGGGCAGGGCCTCAGGATCCAGCCGCTCGGCACGTTCTTCGCGATCCTCGAGCCGGGCCGGCAGATCGCCGAGGAGGGCGGCGTCGCCGCCGCCTTCGACGCCGCGCTGGTGATCGCGCTGCCCACGGGCGACGCCTACGACCTGCCGTACCTGTTCCCCTACGGCGGCGCGGCGCCGCCCTGGGAGAGCGCGATGGCGGAGGGAGTCGCCGCGCAGGCCGGCCTGAGCGCGTGGAACCGCAAGGGCGACGACCGCCATCTCGACGCGGCGATCCGCTTCGGCAACGCGGCGCTCTCAGACGCGATCGCCGTCGACGGCAACGGGCTGTGGTTCCCGCTGTACGTGTCCAAGCCGGGCTTCCGGGTCCTCAACGGGCATCTGGAGGGCGTCATCGCGATGGGCCAGCTGGCGGACGCGACGGGTGACGACGGCTTCGCGGACGCCTTCGCCCGCTCCGCGGCGGCCACCAGGGCGGTGCTGCCGACGTACGACACGGGCGGCTGGGGCCGCTACGCGCCGAGGCAGGACTCGCCGGTCAAGTACATGACCCTGATGTCGAGCCAGCTCCGGGAGCTCGGGCAGATGACGGGCGACCCCGCGTTCACGCAGATGGGGGACCGCTTCGCCGCGGACCTCAGGACGCCGCCGGTCCTGACGGGGCCCGCCAAGGCGCTCAAGCCGCTGCGCCTGAAGCGCCTCAAGCGCGGCGCGAAGCCGAAGGTCAGGCTGCTCGTGCGCCGCGACAAGCCCGTGACGCTCGTGCTGCGCGTGCAGACCGTGAAGGGCCGGGCGACGGCGATCGGCCCGATCAGGCGCTCCGTCTCGTCCGGTGCGGGCCGGATCACGGTCACGCTGCCGCGCAAGCGCGGCGTCTACCGGATCGTGGCCAGCGCGACCGACTGGGCGGGCAACAAGGTCGCGGGCGTGCGCCTCGCGACCGTGCGCGTGCGCTGATCAGCTGACGCGGACGGCGCCGTCCATGTCGGTGCGGCTGAAGACGCTCGAGACCTTGACGACGTCGCCCGTCTGCGGGGCGTGCACGTACTGGCCGCCGCCGATGTAGATGCCGGCGTGCCCCGAGCCCCGGAACGAGACGATGTCGCCCGGCTCGAGCGCCTCGATCGGCACGGGCGTGCCCATCGCGTAGATCGCGGCCGCATTGTGGGGCAGCGACACGCCGACCTGGGCGTACGCCCAGGCGATCAGGCCGGAGCAGTCGAAGCCGGTCTCGGGCGAGGAGCCGGCCCAGCGGTACGGCACGCCAAGCGCGCCGAGGGCGATCGAGGCGGCCGAGCCGCCGACGGATGAGGACGGCGGCGCCTGGATGACCGCGGTGGCCCCGCCGAGGTCGGCGCTGCCGCCGAGCTCGACGTCGTCGACGTCGGCCTCGGCCACGGCCTCCTCGAGCGTGATGCCGGCGCTGGCGGCGAGCCGCTCGGCCTCGGCCTGGCGGGCGGCCTCGCGGCGCTGGATGATCGCGCTGATCTCCCCGGACAGGGATGCGAGCAGCCGCTCGCGCTCCGCGAGGGCCCCGCGCACCGTGGACTCCTCGGCCGCGCGCGCGTCGAGCGCGGCCCGGCGGTCGGCCTGCTCGGCCTCGAGCGCGCGCTCGGTGTCCTGCACCTGGCGCGTGTAGCGGCGCACGTCGCGCACGACCTGGCCGGCATGGGCCGTCACGCGCTGCATGAAGCGGGACTGGTCGACGAGCTCGTCGATCGAGCTGGCGCTGAGCAGGAACGCGACCACGTCGGGGTCGCCGCGGCGGTAGGCGTCGACGAGCATCCGCTCGAGCTCGGCCCGGGAGACGCGCAGGTTGGACCTCGAGGCGCTGAGGATGCGCTGGTTCTCGGCGATCGCGGCGTTCGTCTCGTCGAGCTCGATCTGGGCCGCGTTGTACGCCTCGGCCGCGGCCGCGACCTGGTCGTTGAGGCCCGCCAGCTCGGCCTCGACGCGGTCGGCCTCGGCGCGCGCCTCGGCGAGGCGATCGGCCCGGGCCGCGCCCGGGTCGAGGCCGGCGAGGACGGCGACGGCGACCAGGGCCAGAAGGGCGGCGACGGGCCGCAGGCGGCTGCTGCGGGCGTTCGGCATCCTGCCGGGAAGGCTAGCAGCGGCGCGGATCCGTGCCCGTTCGCCCGGGGCCGCGGCTCACGCGTCGATGCGCACGAAGCCGTCGAGGTCGGTGCGGTCGGACAGCGGCGAGACGCGCACCACGTCGCCCGAGCGGGTCGAGTGCAGATAGAGGCCGCCGCCGACGTAGATCCCGACGTGCCCCTCGCCGTGGAAGGAGACGATGTCGCCGGGCGCGGCGTGGCGGCGCGCCACGCGCACGCCGAAGTCGTAGATGTCGCCCGAGCTGCGCGGGATGCCGAGGCCGGCCTGTCCGAACGCCCACCACAGGAGGCCCGAGCAGTCGAAGCCGCCGGGCGACTCGCCGGCGGTCCGGTACGGCGTGCCGACCTGCGTGAGGGCGTAGGCGAGGGCGACGGCCGCGAGGCCGGACGGCTCGGACGGCGCCGTGTCGGCGCGCCGCGGCGCGGGCAGGCCGGTCGCGAGCGCCACGAACGGGATGGCGACGCGGGGGACGCGCCGCTCGGCGCGCGGAGCGCGCTCAGCGCGGCGCAGGACGCGCTGGCGCAGGTCGAGCGGCAGGGCCCGCAGGACGAGCCGGCGCGCCGTACGGTCGGTCGCGATCAGGTCGCGGACGTAGCCGCGGTCGCCCACGAGCACGGCGCGCTCGGCGGCGCGCGCGGCGCGCTGCGCCGCGAGCGCCTCGAGGCGGGCCGTGTCGGCGCGGGCCGCGGCGGCGGCGTGCGCGTGGTCGAGCTCCGCGAGGCGCCGGTCGACGATGCGCAGGCGCCGCTCGACGCGGCGCAGCGCCGTGACGTTGGCGCGGATCTCCCGGTCGAGGTGGCCGAGGGCGGCGAGCACGCGCGCGACCTCCACCGCCGGCGGCGGGGGCACGCTGCGCTTGCGCTTCGCCTCGGCGGGCGCGGGCGCGCAGATGACCATCAGGGCAACGACCACCAGCGCGAGTGACGCGACCACGGGCCGGAGCACGGTGCTCCAGGTGTGCGGCATCCGGCCCCCGAGGCTAGCACCGATTCTTCGTGGTTCTCCGCAAAACCCCTGCAAACTGGTGGCATGTGCCACGAAGTCGGCCGCGGGGCCGGGCGTCGCAGGGCCCCGGGCGCGCCGCCCGGGGACCCCTTGACGGATATCCGTCAGCGCCCGGCGAAGGCGTCGGCCAGGCACTCCTCGAGGATCCGGAAGCCCTCATCGAGATCCTCCTCGGTGGCCACGAGCGGGACCAGCACGCGGATCGCGTTCGAGTAGAGGCCCGACGCCATCAGGATCAGGCCGCGCTCGCGCGCCAGCGCCACGATCCGGCCCGTCTCGGCTGCGGCCGGCTCCTTCGTCTCGCGATCGGTCACGAGCTCCATCGCCAGCATCGCGCCGAGCCCGCGGACCTCGCCCACCACCTGCGGGTGGCGCTCGGCGATCGCGTCGAGGCGCGCGCGCAGATCGGCCCCGAAGGCGATCGCGTGGGCCTGGAAGTCCGGGTCGAGCACCTGGTCGAGAGCCACGATCGCCGCCGCGCACGAGACGGGGTTGCCGCCGAACGTGCCGCCGAGGCCGCCCGGGTGGACGACGTCCATCAGGTCGGCACGGCCCGTGACGCCCGAGATCGGCATGCCGCCGCCCATCGACTTCGCCCACGTGGCGAGGTCCGGGGAGACGCCGTAGTGCTCGATCGCCGACGGCGTGCCCGTGCGGCCCATGCCGGACTGCACCTCGTCGGAGATGTAGAGGATGCCGTGCTCGCGGCAGATCTCGGCGACGCCCTGGATGAAGCCGTCGGGCGCCGGCAGGAAGCCGCCCTCGCCCTGGACCGGCTCGTAGATCACGGCCGCGACCTGCGTCGGGTCGATCTGCGTCTTGAGCAGCTTGCGGAAGCCCTCGAGCGCCTGCTCGCCGGAGATGCCGCGGTACGGGTACGGACCAGGCGCGCGGTAGATCTCCGCCGCGTAGGGACCCATGCCCTTCTTGTACGGCATCGGCTTCGACGTCAGCGACATGCCGAGCAGCGTGCGGCCGTGGAAGCCCTGGTCGAAGCAGACGATCGCGTCGCGCCCCGTCGCGTAGCGGGCGATCTTGACCGCGTTCTCGACCGCCTCCGCGCCCGAGTTGAGCAGCAGGCCCTTGAACGGGCCCTCGCCCGGGTGGCAGGCGCACATCCGCTTGACCGCCTCGATGTACTCCGGGTACTGCACCACGGAGTACATCTGGTGCATGTAGCGGGCGGCCTGCTCCTGCACGGCCTGCACGACCGCCTCCGGCGTGTGGCCGCAGTTGAGCGAGCCGATCCCGCCCACGAAGTCGATGTACTCGCGCCCCTCGACGTCGGTGATGCGCGCGCCGTGCGCGCGCTCGACGAAGAGCGGCTGGGTCGAGACGGACGCGGACACCCAGCGCTCGCGCTCCGCCTGCAGGGCCGCCGTCGCGGTCCCCGTTCCCTGGTCGACTGCCATCGGTGCCTCCTCGCCCCGGCGGGGCGGTCGGTGATGGGCGGCAGCATACCGCCGCCCGGGCCCGCGGCGACCCCGCGTGACGCGGCGGGCGCGCTGCCGTACCATGGCCGCAGGAGGAGATACCCATGGCGACCGTGGACACCGCGAAACTCCAGGAGCTGGCGATCCAGCACCTGTGGCTGCACTTCACCCAGATGGCGGGGTTCGACCCCGACAAGCACCCCGTGATGGCGCGGGGTGACGATATCTACCTGTACGACACCGACGGCAACCGCTACATGGATTTCCTGAGCGGGCTGTTCACCGTCCAGATCGGCTACTCGCACGGCGAGGAGATCGGCCAGGCGATGCTCGAGCAGGCGATGGAGCTGCCGTACTACACGAACTGGACCTATTCGCACCCGCGCGCGATCGAGCTGGCGGCGAAGCTCGCCGAGATCACTCCCGCCTCGATCGACCGCGCCTTCTTCGTGTCGGGCGGCTCCGAGGGAGTCGAGGGCGCGCTCAAGCTGGCCCGCAACTACCACACCGCCAACGGCGAGCCGATGCGGCGCAAGGTGATCGCCCGCAAGATCGCCTACCACGGCACCACCTACGGCGCGCTCTCGATCACGGGCATCACGGGCATCCGCTCGATGTTCGAGCCCCTGATGAGCGGCGTCCGCCACGTCTCCCCCACGAACCCGTACCGCTGCCAGCACTGCGCCGACCAGGGCGGCTGCAACCTCAAGTGCGCGGACGAGGTCGCCGAGGTGATCGAGTTCGAGGACCCCTCGACGGTGTCGATGGTGATCATGGAGCCCGTCCAGAACGCCGGCGGCTGCTTCACGCCCCACCCCGAGTACCACAAGCGCGTCAACGAGATCTGCCGCGAGTACGGCGTCCTCCACGTCGCCGACGAGACGATCTGCGGCTACGGCCGCGTCGGCGAGTGGTACGGCGCGATCCGGTACGACTTCCAGCCCGACATCATCACGTGCGCGAAGGGCCTGACCTCCGGCTACCAGCCGATGGGCGCGGTCCTGTTCGGGCCCCGCATCGCCGACGCGCTGCTCTCGACCGAGAGCATGTACATGCACGGCATCACGTTCGGCGGGCACCCGATCGTCGCCGCCGCCGCCCTCAAGAACCTCGAGATCATGGAGCGCGAGGACGTGATCGGCAACGTGCGCGCCAACGAGGACTACCTGCGCGACCAGCTGATGGGCCTCAAGGAGCGCCACGCCCTCGTCGGCGACGTCCGCGGCGCCGGCTACTTCTGGGCCATGGAGCTCGTCAAGGACAAGGCCACGAAGCAGACGTTCAACGAGGAGGAGTGCAACGTGCTCCTGCGCGACTTCCTCTCGCCGACGCTGCTCAAGGAGGGCCTCCTGTGCCGCGCCGACGACCGCGGCGATCCGGCCATCCAGATCTCGCCGCCCCTGATCACCACGCGCGCGCAGATCGACGAGGCGATCGCGGTCTTCGACCGCGTGCTGCCCGAGGCCGAGCGGCGCATGGCCGCGATGCGCTAGGCGGCGGCCGGCGCCGGCGGGCGCCGGCTGGCAAGCACGAGGACGAGGCCGGCGGCGGCGAACATCGCGCCGACGCCGTAGACGGCGCCGTAGCCGGCCTGGTGCGCGGCGAAGCCGAGCATCGGCCCGGCGACGGCGAAGCCGAGGTCGAAGCCGCCCGTGTAGACGGCCAGCGCGGCGCCGCGGCGCTCCGGCGGCGTGCGGTCGATCGCCATCAGGGCGAGCGCCGGGAACAGGAGCGCCCAGGCGGCGCCGCAGACGACGGCGCCGCCGGCGGCGATCCACCAGCTCGGCGCGAGGCCGATGCCGACGGCGCCGACGAGGGCGAGGGCGAAGGCGGTCAGCCCCGTCTTGTAGGCGCCGAGCGTGTCGGGCAGGTGGCCGAGCACGATCCGGCCGAGGAACGTGGCGGCCCCGTAGGCGCCGATCACGTACGAGCCGCCACCCCCGCCCCGGGCGTCGAAGGTGAGCACGGCGAAGCCGACGATGCCGGCCATCACGACGCCGCCGAAGGCGAGGCCGAGCGCGGGCCGGAGCGCCTCGCGCGGGATCGCGATGCCGGGCGCCGCCGCGCCGTGACCGGCGGGGCGGATGATGCCGACGAGGCCGACGAGGGCGATGAGCGGCGCGAGCACGAGCAGGAGCTCGGCCGCCCCGAAGCCGACGTGGTCGAGCAGGAACTGAGCGGCCACGGGCCCGATCGAGAGGCCCGCCCAGATCGCGAGGCCGAACAGCGAGATCGCCTGCCCACGCCGCGAGGCCGGCGCGAGCGCGATCGCCCACGCGAGGCCCGCCGTGAAGACGAACGCCTGCCCGAAGCCCTGCAGGACGCGCGCAGCGAAGAGGATCCACGAGGCATCGGCCACGTAGAAGAGCGCGCCGCCGGCGGCCAGCATCACGAATCCGGCGCCGATCACGAGTCGCGGGCCGTGCCGGTCGATGCCCGCGCCGGCGACGAGCCGGAAGCCGAGCGCGGCCAGCGCGAAGACCGTGATCGTCCAGCCGACCGTCACGTCGTCGCCGCCGAGGCGGTCCGTCACGAGCGGCGGCACGATCGCGTAGGCCGCGCCGAGCGCGACGAAGCCGCCGAGGGAGGCGAGCACCAGGTGCGCGAACGCGACGCGGCGGGGGGAGCCGAGCAGGGGCAGGACCATCGGCCCTGAACCATAGGGAGCGCCTGCCCCGTTGACCGGGACCGGCGGCTGTGGATACACTTCCCGCTCGATGCGCACGACGCCGCACACGCATGAAGGGACTCTCGGCCGCTCTCATCAGAGCGGCCGTGGGGTCGTGGCGTCGTCGCCCGTCGCCCCGCTCCTCCTGCTCGTCGGCCTCCTTCCCCGCTAGGGGAAGCACTTGGCCTACGCGCCGCCTGCCCGGCGCAGACACCGACGAGACCACGGGACCGGTGCGTGCGAGCGCACCGGGACGCGAAAGGAGGCACATTCGATGAGCGACACCACTGACGGGACCTACGTCCGGATCTTCGACACCACGCTGCGCGACGGCGAGCAGTCGCCCGGCATCAGCCTGAACGCCCAGGAGAAGCTGGAGATCGCGCGCCAGCTCGAGCGCCTCGGCGTGGACATCATCGAGGCGGGCTTCGCGATCTCGTCGCCCGGCGAGGTCGAGGGCATCGGCCTGGTGGCGCAGCACGTGCGGGGCTGCACCATCGCCAGCCTCAACCGCACGCAGAAGGCGGACATCGACGCCTCCTGGGAGGCGCTCAGGAACGCGGAGCGCCCGCGCTTCCACGTCTTCATCGCGACCAGCGACCTGCACATGGAGCACAAGCTGCGGATGACGCCCGAGCAGGTCGTCGAGCAGACGCGCGAGGCCGTCAGCTACGCGCGCTCGAAGGTCGAGGACGTCGAGTTCTCCTGCGAGGACGCGACGCGCTCCCGGCCCGAGTTCATGGCCGAGGTCGTGCGCACCGCCCTCGCCGCGGGCGCGACGACGATCAACATCCCCGACACCGTCGGCTACACGACGCCGGACGAGTACCGGGAGATCCTCGCCACCCTCTACGACAACGTGCCCGAGCTGCACGGGGCGGTGCTCAGCGTGCACACGCACAACGACCTCGGGCTCGCGACCGCGAACTCCATCGCCGGCGTCCAGGCAGGGGCGCGCCAGGTCGAGGTTGCGGTCAACGGGATCGGCGAGCGCGCCGGCAACAGCGCGCTCGAGGAGATCGTGATGGCGCTGCGCACCCGCAACGCCCTGTACGGCTTCACGACGGGCGTCGAGACGCGCGAGATCGCGCGCACGAGCCGGCTCGTGTCGCGCCTGACGGGCTACCCGGTGCAGCCGAACAAGGCGATCGTCGGCCGCAACGCCTTCGCGCACGAGGCGGGCATCCACCAGGACGGCGTGCTCAAGAACCGCCGCACCTACGAGATCATGGACGCCGAGTCGATCGGCCTCGCCCACAACGAGCTCGTGCTGGGCAAGCACTCGGGCCGCCACGCCCTGCAGAAGGCGTACGCCGACATGGGCTACACCGTCGAGGGCGACGACCTCAAGCGCGCCTTCGCGCGCTTCAAGGAGATCGCGGACCGCAAGAAGACCGTGTCGATGCTCGACCTGGAGGCGCTGCTCGACGACCAGTCGCGCGACACCGCGGAGCGCTGGACGCTCGAGCGGCTCGCGCTGCGCACGGCCACGGGCGAGACGTCGCACGCCGAGGTCGCGGTGCGCGAGGGCGACGAGCTGCACGAGGCCGCGGCCGACGGCGACGGCCCGATCGACGCCGCCTTCAACGCGCTCAACGCGATCGTCGACACGCCGGCCACGCTGCGCGAGTTCAACGTCAACGCCGTCACGGGCGGCAACGACGCCCTCGGCGACGTGCGCGTCGTGCTCGAGCACGAGGGCCGCACGTTCACGGGCCAGTCCGTGGCGCCCGACATCACGGAGGCCGCCGCCGAGGCGTTCCTCCGCGCCGCCGCGCTGGTCGCGGCCGGCACTCCCAACCCGATGGCCCGCGAGACCATCTGACCCCCGAAGCGAGACGAGACCACCGTGAAGATCGCAGTCCTCCCCGGCGACGGCATCGGCCCCGAGACGACGCGCGTCGCCCTCGACGTGCTGCGGGCCGCGGCCGACGCGCACGGCTTCGCCGTCGAGGTCACCGAGCACCCGTTCGGCGGCAACGCGATCGACTCCCACGGCGACCCGTTCCCCGCCGAGACCCGCGCGGCCCTGCCCGGCGCCGACGCGGTCCTCAAGGGCGCCGTCGGCGGCCCGCAGTGGGACGCGGGCGCGATCCGGCCCGAGCAGGGCCTGCTCGCGCTGCGCGCCGAGCTGGCCGCGTTCGCGAACGTGCGGCCGATCCGGCTGTGGACGTCGAAGCTCGCCTCCCCCCTGCGCCCCGAGCTCGTCGAGGGGCTCGACATGGTCATCATCCGCGAGCTCACGGGCGGCCTCTACTTCGGGCCGAAGGAGCTGACCGACGAGACGGGCATGGATACCTGCCGCTACTCGGCCGACGAGGTCGAGCGCGTCTGCCGCTACGCCTTCGACCTCGCCCGCACGCGCCGCGGCAGGGTCTGCTCGGTCGACAAGCAGAACGTGCTGTCCAGCTCGAAGCTGTGGCGGCAGGTCGTCGTGGAGCGCGTCGCGCCCGACTACCCCGACGTCGAGGTCACCCACCAGCTGGTCGACTCGATGGCGATGAAGCTGATCGAGCAGCCCGCGGCCTACGACGTGATCGTGACCGAGAACATGTTCGGGGACATCCTCTCCGACCTCGCCGCCAGCGTGTCCGGCGGCATCGGCCTCGCACCGAGCTCGTCTCTGGGCGCGTCGCGCCCGGGGCTGTACGAGGCGATCCACGGCTCCGCGCCCGACATCGCGGGCCGCGGCATCGCCAACCCGACCGCGATGGTGCTGACCGTCGCGATGATGCTGCGCGACCTGGGCGAGCGCGCCGCCGGCGACGCCGTCGAGGCGGCCGCCGTCCACTGCCTGGAGCACGGCCCGACCACGCCGGACCTCGGCGGGTCGGCTTCGACCGACGAGGTCGGCGCCGCGATCGCGGCGCGCGTCCGCGACCACGAGGAGGGCGCATGAGCACCCCGACCGAAACCGCCGTCGCCGCGGCGCGCGCCCGCACGGGCCGCATGACCGGCGCCGAGGCGATCATCCGCAGCCTGGAGGCCGAGGGCGTCGACATCTGCTGGGGCATCCCCGGCGGCGCGATCCTCCCCCTCTACGACGCCTTCATGGCCTGCGACCACACCGTCGAGCACGTGCTCGTCCGCCACGAGCAGGGCGCGGGCCACATGGCGCAGGGCTACGCGCGCGCCACCGGCAGGGTCGGCGTCTGCATCGCCACGTCCGGCCCGGGCGCGACGAACCTCGTCACTCCGATCGCCGACGCCTTCCTCGACTCGACGCCGATGGTGGCGATCACGGGCCAGGTGCCGACGCACCTGATCGGCACGGACGCCTTCCAGGAGGCCGACATCACCGGCATCGTGATGCCGATCGTGAAGCACTCGTTCCTCGTGCAGCGCGCCGAGGAGATCCCGACCGCGATGCGCGCGGCCTTCCACATCGCCTCGAGCGGCCGGCCGGGTCCGGTGCTCGTCGACATCCCAAAGGATCTGCAGCTGACCGAGTTCGACTTCTCCTACCCGGACGAGGTCGAGCTGCCCGGCTACGACACGGACTGGATCACGGGCGTCGACCAGGCCGCGGTCGACGCGGCCGCCGACCTGATCGCACGCGCGCGCAAGCCGGTCCTGTACGTCGGCGGCGGCGTCATCAACGCGGAGGCGACGGACGAGCTGATCCTGCTCGCCGAGGCCCTGCAGGTGCCGGTCACGACGACGCTGCTCGCGAAGGGCGCGTTCCCCGACTCGCACCCCCTGTCGGTGCAGATGCCGGGCATGCACGGCTCCAAGTACGCGAACTGGACGATGCACCGGTCGGACCTCCTGATCACGATCGGGGCGCGCTTCGACGATCGCGTCACGGGCAAGCTCGACGCGTTCGCTCCGGGCGCGAAGATCATCCACTTCGACATCGACCCGGCGGAGATCTCGAAGAACCGCACCGCCGACGTGTCGCTGATCGGGCACCTCAACGAGACCCTGCCGGCGCTGCGCGACGCCGTCCTCGCGAACCGCAACGACGAGCGCATCCGCCACCAGATCGACTGGCTCAACGAGGTGCAGGGCTGGCGGCGCGAGAACCCGTTCCGCTACCGCCGCGACGGCTCCACGCTGAAGCCGGAGTACGTGATGGAGGCCTTCGACAAGGCGCTGCGCGGCAAGGACGCGATCTGGGTGACCGGCGTCGGCCAGCACCAGATGTGGGCCGCCCAGTACCTCACGATCGACGGTCCGCGGCGCTGGATCACCTCGGGCGGACTCGGCACGATGGGCTTCGGGGTGCCGGCCGCGATCGGGGCGCAGCAGGCGTGCCCGGACGCCTACGTCGTCAACATCGACGGCGACGGCTGCTTCCAGATGACGATGCAGGAGCTGGCGACGGCCCGCTGCTACGACGTGCCCGCGATCCACGCCGTGATCAACAACGGCTGGCTCGGCATGGTGCGCCAGTGGCAGGAGCTGTTCCACGACGAGCGCTACTCCGAGACGGACCTGTTCGGCACGATCCCGGACTTCGTCAAGCTGGCCGAGTCGTACGGCTGCCTCGCCCTGCGCGCGGAGACCGAGGCCGAGGCGGATGCGGTGATCGCGGAGGCGATCGCGGCGCGCCGCCCGACGGTGATCGACTTCCGCGTCGACCGCGAGGAGAAGGTCTACCCGATGGTGCCGGCCGGCGCGGCCTCGCACGAGATGCTCGACGAGACATGGGAGAACGAGTGGGTGGAGGACGGGGTCTGATGGGCGCGACCAACCACCACACCCTTTCCGCCCTGGTCGAGAACCGGCCGGGCGTCCTGTCGCGCGTCGCGGGCCTGTTCACGCGCCGCGGCTTCAACATCGACAGCCTCGCCGTCGGCCCGACGGAGCGGCCCGACCGCTCCGTGATCACGATCCGCGTCGACTGCACGCGCCACTCGGTGGAGCAGGTCGTGAAGCAGCTGTACAAGCTCGTCGACGTGATCGACGTGCACGAGGTGCTGCCCGAGTCCGCGATCGAGCGCGAGCTCCTGCTCGTCAAGGTGCAGGCCGACGCGGAGCGCCGCTCC
Source organism: Gaiellales bacterium (assembly GCA_030831375.1). GTDB lineage: Bacteria > Actinomycetota > Thermoleophilia > Gaiellales > F1-60-MAGs149 > F1-60-MAGs149. The sequence goes on from JAURLF010000241.1 coordinate 12,943, forward strand.
GAGGTGATGAAGCTGGCCGAGCTCTTCGACGCGCGCGTCGCGGACGTCGGCCAGACGTCGCTGCTGCTCGAGTGCGTCGAGCACCCCGACCGGCTCGCCGCGCTCGAGGAGCTGCTCGTGCCGTACGGGATCCTCGAGGCGATCCGCACGGGCCGCGTCGCGATGACGCGCTCGTCGGCGCCCGAGGGCGAGTCGAAGACGCGCCTGCGCGTGATGGGCTAGCGGGGGCACGGCACGGCGGATCGTCGTACAGTTCCGGGCGGCGCGGGGCGCCGCACGACCACGACCAACGAGGGGAAGCACCCATGGCAACGCTCTACTACGAGTCCGACGGCGACTTCGGCGCGCTCACGGGCAAGCGCATCGTCGTCATCGGCTACGGCTCGCAGGGCCACGCCCATGCGCTGAACCTGCGCGACTCGGGCGCCGACGTGACGGTCGCGGTGCGCCCCGGCAGCGACGGCTGGAAGCGGGCCGAGGGCCACGGCTGGACCCCGCAGGAGCCGGTCGAGGCCGTCAAGGACGCGGACGTGATCGCGATCATGGTCCCCGACCACATCCAGGCCGAGCTGTGGGAGTCGATTCGGGACGCGATCAAGCCCGGGGCGACGGTCCTCTTCACGCACGGCTTCTCGATCCACTTCGGAACCGTCAAGGTGCCGGAGGGCGTGAACGTGATCATGGTCGCCCCGAAGGGCCCCGGCCACCTCGTGCGCCGGCTCTACACCGAGGGCGCGGGCGTGCCCGCCCTGATCGCGATCGAGCAGGACGCCACCGGCGACGCCAAGCAGCTGGCGATGGCGTGGGCGATCGGCATCGGCTCGGCGCGCGCGGGCGTGATCGAGACGACGTTCCGCGAGGAGTGCGAGAGCGACCTGTTCGGCGAGCAGGCCGTGCTCTGCGGCGGCACGACGGCGCTGATCCAGGCCGGCTTCGAGACGCTGGTCGAGGCGGGCTACGCCCCGGAGATCGCGTACTTCGAGGTCCTGCACGAGCTCAAGCTGATCGTCGACCTGCTCTACGAGGGCGGGATGGACTGGATGCGCTACTCGATCTCCGACACGGCCGAGTACGGCGACCTGACGCGCGGCCCGCGCGTGATCGGTCCGGAGTCGAAGGCCGCGATGAAGGAGATCCTCGCGGAGATCCAGCGCGGCGACTTCGCGAAGGAGTTCATCGCCGAGAACCAGACCGGTCGGCCCAAGTTCAAGCTGCTGCGCCAGCAGGCCGCGGACTCGCAGCTCGAGCAGGTCGGCGCGGAGCTGCGCGCGATGATGCCGTTCGTGTCCCAGGCCCGCAAGAAGGCCGAGGAGGCGAACTAGGCCGAGGCCGGGCCCCGGCGGCGCCGGGGCCCCTCCTCGCCGCTGGCTGCCGCCGCTAGGCGGTGATGGTGCGCCAGGCGCTCGGCGCGTCCAGCGGTTGCAGGCGCTGCTGCAGGACCTGCACCACATCGGTGGCGAGCGCCGCGGCCTCGCGGCGCCCCTCGGGCGTCAGCGTGGTCAGGCCGGTGCGGTCGCGGCGCTGCACGAGCCCGCGCACCTGCAGGGCGAGCGCGAGCTGCTTCGCCTGGCTGGACGAGGCGGCGACGCGGGCGGCGATGTGCGCGGTGGAGACCGCGTCGCCCTCGTCGAGCATGATCAGCAGCAGGTATGCCTCCATGGGGCGCAGGTGCCGCGTGCGCGCCACGTCGAGCAGCGCGCGGTCCGCGACCCGGACAGACTCGAGAAACCCGGGGAGGGCCTGCGTCGCGGTGTCCATTCTGTGGGACCTTCTTCCGTCGTCGAGCTTGGGTGGGGGTTCGCCGGGCGG
>JAURLF010000025.1 GCA_030831375.1 Gaiellales bacterium
CGCCGCCTTCTCGCCGCCGCCCAGGGGGGCCGCCTCGAAGCGGTGGGGGTCGGCGCTCAGGAGGCGCCCCCGGAGACGACGACGCGGGCGGGGCGCAGCACGCGGTCGCCCAGGAGGAAGCCCTTCTGGATGACCTCGATCACGGTGCCCTCCGGCTGGTCGGACGGCTGCGCCAGGAGCGCCTCGTGGCGGTGCGGGTCGAAGGCCTCGCCCGACGGGTCGAGCTCGGCCACGCCCTCGCGCTCGAGCAGCGTCCAGAGCGCGCGGTGCACGAGCGCGACGCCGTCGGCGATCGCCTCCGTGTCGGCCGTCGCGAACGCGGCCAGCGCCCGCTCGAGGTCGTCGAAGACGGGCAGCAGGTCGCGCAGGAGCCGCTCGGCGGCCCGCTCGCGCAGCTCCTCGTGCTCGCGGGCGACGCGCTTCTTGTAGTTGTCGAAGTCGGCGGCGACGCGGCGCAGCGTGTCCAGGTGCTCGTCGCGCTCGCGCTCCGCGCGGGCCAGGGGGTCGAGCTCCTCCACGGCGGCCTCCGCCGCGGGGGGCTCCTCCCCGCCGTCGGCGGGGAGGGCCTCCTCGGCCGGGTCGGTCGTGCTCACGAGCGCGCCGTCGCGTCCGGATCGACGACCTCGGCGTCCTCGATGATCTCCTCGTCGGGCTCGTCGGCGGCCGCCTCGGGGCCGGCGCCGTTCGCGGGGCCGGCCGACTGCTGGGCGTCCTTGTAGACGTGCTCGGCGAGGGCGTACGAGGCCTGCTGGAGGGCGTCGGACTTCTGCCGGATCGCCTCCGCGTCGGAGCCCTCGAGCACCGCGCGCAGGTCGGCCGCGGCCGCCTCGATCGGCGCCTTGACGTCGTCCGGGACCTTGTCGCCGTGCTCGGCGACGGTCTTCTCCGTCTGGTACAGCAGCGCCTCGGCGGTGTTCTTGGCCTCGACCAGGTCGCGCGCCGCCTTGTCCTCGTCGGCGTGCGACTCGGCGTCCTTGACCATCTGCTGGATCTCGTCGTCCGTCAGGCCCGAGCCGCCCTCGATGCGCACCTGCTGCATCTGGCCCGTGCCCTTGTCGGTCGCGGACACGTTGAGGATGCCGTTGGCGTCGATGTCGAAGGTGACCTCGACCTGCGGCATGCCGCGCGGCGCCGGCGGGATCCCGACGAGCTGGAACTTGCCGAGCGTCTTGTTGTAGCCGGCCATCTCGCGCTCGCCCTGCAGGACGTGGATCTCCACGCTGGTCTGCCCGTCCTCGGCGGTCGAGAAGACCTCGGACTTGCGGGTCGGGATGGTCGTGTTGCGCTCGATCAGCTTCGTCATCACGCCGCCCTTGGTCTCGATGCCGAGGCTGAGCGGGGTGACGTCGAGCAGCAGCACGTCCTTGACGTCGCCGCGCAGGACGCCGCCCTGGATGGCCGCGCCGATCGCGACGACCTCGTCCGGGTTGACGCCGCGGTGCGGCTCCTTGCCGACGATCTCCTTGACCTTGTCCTGCACGGCCGGCATGCGGGTCATGCCGCCGACCAGGATCACGTCGTCGATCTCGGACGCGCTCAGGCCGGCGTCGGCCAGGGCCTGCTTGGTCGGGCCGACGGTGCGCTCGATCAGGTCGTGCACGAGCTCCGTCAGCTTGGAGCGCGACAGCTGCATGTCGAGGTGCTTCGGACCCGACGCGTCGGCCGTCACGAACGGCAGGTTGATCTGCGTCGTCTGGGCCGAGGAGAGCTCGATCTTGGCCTTCTCGGCGGCCTCGTACAGGCGCTGCAGCGCGAGCTTGTCCTGGGCCAGGTCGATGCCCTGGTCCTTCTTGAACTCGGCGACCATCCAGTCGACGAGCGCCTTGTCGAAGTTGTCGCCGCCGAGGTGGTTGTCGCCGGCGGTGGCCTTGACCTCGAAGACGCCGTCGGCGAGCTCGAGGACGGACACGTCGAAGGTGCCGCCGCCGAGGTCGAACACGAGCACCTTCTGCTCGCCCTCCTTCTCGACGCCGTAGGCGAGCGCGGCGGCGGTCGGCTCGTTGATGATGCGCAGGACGTTGAGGCCGGCGATCTTGCCGGCGTCCTTCGTGGCCTGCCGCTGCGCGTCGTTGAAGTAGGCCGGCACCGTGATGACGGCGTCGGTGACGGGCTCGCCCAGCTTGGCCTCGGCGTCGGCCTTGAGCTTCTGCAGGATCATCGCGGAGATCTCCGGCGGCGCGTACTCGGTGCCGTCGGCCATCACGCGGGCGTCGCCGTTGGGGCCGGAGACGACCTCGTAGGGGACGATCGTCATCTCCTCGGAGACCTCCGAGGACTTGCGGCCCATGAAGCGCTTGATCGAGAAGACGGTGTTCTCGGGGTTGGTCACCGCCTGCCGCTTCGCGGGGCTGCCGACGAGGCGCTGCCCGTCCTTCGTGAACGCGACGACGGACGGCGTGGTGCGCCCGCCCTCGGCGTTCTCGACGACGTCGGGGTCGCCGCCGTCGAGGACGGCCATGCAAGAGTTGGTGGTTCCGAGGTCGATGCCGATGACACGGCCCATAGGGGTTCCTCCGGTGGAAAGGGGATGGGGATGGGTGAAGGCGGGCGCCGCGTGGGAACGCGGTGCGGCGCGTGTTCGCACTCTACAATCTCAGTCCGTCATTATCAAGTTATCTTTTCCCAAGGATTGACATCGCTCGAAGGCTGGGACGGCCCGCGCCCCGGCGGAGCCGGTAGCATCCGTCGCATGCGCCGCGCCCTCGCCGCCCTCGCGCTCGCCGCCGTGGCGCTGGGGGCCGTCGCCGGGACCGCCGCCGCCCAGCAGCGCCTGACGGCCAAGCAGGTCGCCACCGCCCTGCAGGCCCGCAACGCCTACGTCCAGCCCGGCATCACGCCGCCGCCCGACGCGGCCGCGCTCGCCGCGGTGGCCAAGGACACGACCGGCATCTACCTGGTCATCCTGAAGCGGCCGATCCGCGGCGCCGCCAACGCCAAGGCGTCCGCGAACCGCATCCTCGAGGCGCTCGAGGCGACAGACCCCAACGCCACCGTCGGGCTGATCGTCAAGGGCAAGCTCAACGGCGCATCGCTCGCCTACCCCGCCGAGCGGGTCCAGAAGGCCGTCGCCGACACCCGCGCGACCGCGGCCGACGACCCGGTCGGCACCCTCGCCAGCTTCACCGCCGCCGTCTCCAAGCCGAACTTGGCCGACGACGCCCCGGCCGCCGGCGACGACGCGGGCGGCGGCACCAGCTGGTGGATGTGGGCCGTGCTCGCGCTGCTCCTCGGGGGCATCGCGCTGGTCGCCCTGCGCATGCGCGCCCGCTCGCACGAGCAGCGCCGACGCCGGCGCGGCGGCTCGATCTGGACGGCGCGCGAGTTCCACGGCGACCGGCTCGAGGCCCTCGCCGCGCGCCACGCCGCGATCACGGAGGAGACGACGCGCGACGTCGAGGACCCCGAGGCCGCCGAGCACCTGCAGACCGCGGGCGCCCGCATCCTCGCCCTGCGCCGCACCCTCCCCACCCTCGCGTCCCCGCGCGAGCTGCGCGCCTTCGCCGGCGAGCTCGACGCCGTCGAGTGGGAGATCCTCTGGGTCGAGTACCGCCTCTCCGACCACGCGCCGCCCGCGCCGATCGCGCGCGGCTTCCCCGGCCTCTGCTTCTTCTCGCACGAGCACGGCCTCGGCACCGAGGCGATCGAGCTGCGCCGCCCGGACGGCACCGTCGCCACCGTCTACGTGAGCCCCGCCAACCGGCTCGCCCTGGAGCGCGGCGACGCGCCCGAGGTCTCGATGGTGCACGTGTCCTCGAAGATGGTGCCGTGGCCCGCCGCGCCGTCCTGGTACGGCGCCTACGGCTGGAACCCCGACGACCTGCCGGGCCTCGAGTACGAGGGCGAGCAGATCTGGGGCCTCGACGGCCCCGAGCGCGACGAGGACCCGTTCGCCGCGGAGGCGGCGGAGGCAGCGGCGGAGCCGACCGCGGCGCCCGCGACCCGCGAGGACGAGCTTGGCGAGACCGGCGAGCGCCCGGGCGGCTGGCAGCCGCCCGCCGACGCGGCCGCCTTCGACGAGCCGACCATCGGCTCGGAGCCCACCATCGGCGACGAGCCGACCGTGGCCGCGGAGCACCCGCGCCCACCCGGCGAGCCCGCCACCGGATTCGAGGAGCTCGACGAGGCCGCGCCCGTCGGACTCGTCGGGGACGTCGGCGAGGATCCGCTCGACGACCCGCTCGCCGGCCCCGCCGACGCGGGAGAGGACACGCTCGACGGCCGCCCGGCCGGCGAGACGACCCTCGAGTGGAACCCGCTCGACGGCGACGACCGGACGCGCTGAGCGTGCCGCCCACGCGCTGGTTCTGGGGCGTCGTCGTGCGCGTCGACGAGGCCCGCGAGGCGCTTGAGGATGTCGCCGGGCTCGCCGGCGCCGACGGCGTGCGCCCGCAGGACCCGCGCACCGGCCACATCACCCTCTTCTACGCGCCCCTGCGCGGCCGTCGCGCCGCGCCCGAGCTCGCCGAGCGCGCCCGCGCGGCCGCCGCGGCCGCCGCGCCGTTCGACCTCGTCTGCGCCGGGTTCGGGGAGTTCGCCTCGCCCGAGCGGCCCGTCGCCTGGCTCGGCGTCGCCCGGGGCTCGCACCACCTCGCGGACCTGCGCGCCGCGCTCTGCGCCTGCGACGAGGACTGCCACCGGCACGCCTTCGTCCCGCACCTGACCCTCGCCTACGGGGAGGACCCGGCGGCCTACGGCCACGCCCGCGAGGGGCTCGCGCAGCTGGCGGGCGGCGTCCGGGTCGAGACCCGCGTCGAGGAGCTGTGGATCGCCGGCTTCCCGCAGAGCGGCCACCCGGCGCGCGACCTGCGCTACGTCGAGCGGCTCCCGCTCGGCCCGGGCTGACCCGAACCGGCGGGCACGCGTACACTTCCCGCACGGTGCCGACCCGCCCGCCCCTCACCGACTCCTTCGACCGCCGGATCGAGAGCGTCCGCATCTCGATCACGGACCGCTGCAACTTCCGCTGCCGCTACTGCATGCCGGCCGAGGGCCTGCCCTGGCTGCAGCGCAGCGAGGTGCTGACGTTCGAGGAGATCGAGCGCCTCGCGCGCATCCTCGCGGCGATGGGCGTCAGCCACGTCCGGATCACCGGCGGCGAGCCGCTCGTCCGGCGCGACGCGCCCGACCTGATCGAGCGCCTCGTGCGCGTCCCCGGCCTCGACGACCTCGCGCTGACCACCAACGGCGTCGCCCTGCGCACCCTCGCCGGGCCGCTCGTCGACGCGGGCCTGCGCCGCATCAACGTGTCGCTCGACTCGCTCGACCACACGCGCTTCGCCGAGATCACGCGCCGCGACATGCTCGACCGCGTGCTCGAGGGCCTCGAGGAGGCCGAGCGCTACCCGGAGCTCCGCCCGATCAAGGTCAACTGCGTCGCGATGCGCGGCTTCACGGAGCGCGAGGTGGTCGCCTTCGCGGAGCTCGCACGGCGCAAGCCGTACGTGGTGCGCTTCATCGAGTTCATGCCGCTCGACGCGGACCGCACCTGGTCGAAGGCCGACGTCCTGACCGGCGACGAGATCCGCGCGATGATCGAGGCCGAGCACCCGCTCGTGCGCCTCGACGCACCGGCCGCGTCGACCGCGGAGCGCTGGGCGTTCGCCGACGGCAGCGGGGAGCTCGGCTTCATCAACCCCGTCTCGCAGCCCTTCTGCTCGTCGTGCGACCGGATCCGGATCACCGCCGAGGGAGCGCTGCGCACCTGCCTGTTCGCGCTCGACGAGACCGACCTGCGCACGCCGCTGCGCGCCGGCGCGGACGATGGCGCGATCGAGGACCTGATCCGCGCGGCCGTGCTCGGCAAGCGGATGAAGCACGAGATCGGCGAGCCCGGCTTCGTCCGCACCGCCAAGTCGATGAGCCAGATCGGCGGCTGATCGCGGGCGTCCCCGCGGCGCACCAACGCGAAACGGGGATACCATGACGCGCGTGGGCGTCGACTCGGTGAACCCCCTGCGCCGCGCCGTCGACCGGGTCGGCGGGCTCCTGCCGCACGGCTGGCGCGACTTCTGGCTGCAGTTCGCGATCTTCTGGTCGTTCTACGTCGCCTACGAGGGCTCGCGGACGCTCGCCGAGGGCGACCGCTACATCGCGATGCGCAACGCGCTCGACGTGCGCCGCGCCCAGGACCTGCTCGGCATCAACTGGGAGCGGGCGATCCAGAACTGGGCCCTGAACGGCCCGGACATCGTGATGGCCGTCGCCAACTGGACGTACTTCAACTGCCAGTTCACGATCACGTACGCGCTGCTCCTGTTCATCTACTTCCGCCGCAACCACGCCTTCTACTTCATCCGCAACGCGCTGCTGCTCACGAGCTGGGCGGGCCTCGTCGGCTACATCCTGCTGCCGACGGCGCCGCCGCGGATGCTGGGCGGCCTCGGCTTCGTCGACACGCTCCAGCAGACCGCCGTCAACCACGAATCGAGCCTGATCTCGTTCTTCTCCAACCCGTACGCGGCGATGCCGTCCCTGCACACCGCCTACGCGGTGATCATCGGCTGCGCGGGCGTGCTGGTGTTCGCGAACCCGCTCGTGCGCGGGCTCTGGGTCGGCTACCCGGCGCTCGTCGTCTTCTCGATCGTGGCGACCGCCAACCACTGGCTGCTCGACGCCGCCGTCGGCGCCTTCGTCGCCCTGTTCGCGCTCCTGTTCGCGTTCGCCGCCAACCGCGGGCGCATCCCGACGCTCGCCGCGGTGCGGGCCGGCGACCCGTGGCAGCCGGGGCTCCTCGCCGGGCCCTTCACGCAGCCGACGCGCGCCTGAGGCCGATGCGGCCGCGCTCCGAGCCCGCCCTCGACGCCCACTGGGCCGGGGTGCGCGCCGCGCTCGGCCTGCCCGCCGACGCTCCGTGGACGGCGATGCCGTTCGCGGAGCCCGACGAGGCCGTCGACGGCTTCGGCGCCGACGCGATGGACGAGCTCGCCGACCTCGCCGCGCGCTCGATGAAGCGGGGCACCTGCCACCTGCTGGAGCAGTTCCGGCGCGACGGCTTCCCGCTGCGCCGACCCGGCGATCACTGGACCGTGCTGCGCGCAGACGGCGCGCCCGCCTGCACGGTGCGCCTGATCGGCGTCGACGTCCTGCCGTTCGCCGACGTCGGCGCCGCCTTCGCCGCGCTCGAGGGCCCCGAGCAGGGCGTCGCGCCGACCCTCGCCGCGTGGCGGCGCGTGCACCGCGCCTTCTTCGAGGGCCAGTGCGCGCGCTGGGGGATCGCCTTCGACCCCGCGCTGGAGGTCGTCTGCGAGTCGTTCATCACCGTCCACAGCCCCCTCCACCCCGTCGCCGTCCCGCCGGACGACCGCTGGTCGGCCGCAGCCGACCGCTCGTAGGACCCCGCACCGGGCCGGGCCCGCCGCCCCGTACCGTGCGCGCGTGGGAGTCGAGCGCCTGCAGCAGGAGTACACCGACGGCACGCGCCGCGTGATCGCGAGCGTGATGGACCGCGCGACGCGGATCCCGGTCACCGCCAACCAGGTCACCGTCGTCGGCTTCCTGATCAACGTCGCCGCCGCCGTCCTCGTCTACCGCGAGGCCTTCATCGCCGGCGGCCTCGTCTTCCTGCTCGGCTCGATCCTCGACATCTTCGACGGCGCCGTCGCCCGCGCCCGCGGCGAGGCCGGCCCGCGGGGCGCGATCATCGACTCCGTCCTCGACCGCTTCTCCGAGGCGATCATGTTCGTCGCGCTCGCGCTCGTGTTCGCCCGCGACGGCGACCAGGTCGCGCTCGCCGCCGTCATCATCGCGCTCTCCGCGTCGCTTCTGACTTCGTACCTGCGCGCCAAGGCCGAGTCGCTCGGCCTCGACGGCACGCACGGCCTGATGGCCCGCGCCGAGCGCGTGGTCCTGATCGCCGCCGCCCTGCTCTTCGCCCCGCTCGGGGCCCTGCCGTGGGGGATCATCCTGCTCGCGATCCTCTCGACCATCACCGTCCTGCAGCGCGCGCGGCACGTGCTGCGCCAGCTCTAGCACCCGCACCCACCCGGAGGATCCTGATCGTGGCAGCTTCGAAGAACGGCAACGGCCATCGCCCGAGCGGCGGCAAGGTCCGCGTCGCCATCGTCGGCGTCGGCAACTGCGCCTCGTCCCTCGTCCAGGGCGTCGAGTACTACAAGAACGCCTCCCCGAACGAGGAGGTGCCCGGCCTGATGCACGTCAACCTCGGCGGGTACCACATCCGCGACATCGAGTTCGTCGCGGCGTTCGACGTCGACAAGACGAAGGTCGGCAAGGACCTCTCCGACGCGATCTTCTCCGGCCAGAACAACACCGTGAAGTTCGCGAACGTGCCCAAGACCGGCGTCAAGGTCCACCGCGGCATGACGCACGACGGCATCGGCAAGTACCTGTCGCAGGTGATCGAGAAGGCCCCAGGCGAGACCGCCGACGTCGTCGGGATCCTCAAGCAGACGAAGGCCGACGTCGTCGTCTCGTACCTGCCGGTCGGCTCCGAGGAGGCGACGAAGTGGTACGTCGAGCAGGCCCTCGCCGCCGGCGTCGCGTTCGTCAACAACATCCCCGTCTTCATCGCCCGCGAGCCCTACTGGGCGAAGCGCTTCAAGCAGGCGGGCGTGCCGATCATCGGCGACGACATCAAGAGCCAGGTCGGCGCGACGATCGCGCACCGCGTCCTCGCGACCCTGTTCGAGGACCGCGGCGTGCACCTGGAGCGCACGTACCAGCTCAACGTCGGCGGCAACACGGACTTCCTGAACATGCTCGAGCGCGAGCGCCTCGAGTCGAAGAAGATCTCGAAGACGAACGCGGTCACCAGCCAGGTCGACCACGACATGGGCGCGGAGAACGTGCACATCGGCCCGTCCGACCACGTGCCGTGGCTGACGGACCGCAAGTGGGCGTACATCCGCCTCGAGGGCCGCGCCTTCGGCGACGTGCCCCTCAACTGCGAGATGAAGCTCGAGGTCTGGGACTCCCCCAACTCGGCCGGCATCGTCATCGACGCCGTGCGCCTGATCAAGCTCGCCCTCGACAACGGCATCTCGGGCCCGCTCGAGTGGCCGTCCGCGTACCTGATGAAGTCGCCGCCGGTCCAGCACCGCGACGAGCTCGCCCGCGAGGAGGTCGAGGCCTTCATCCGCAAGTACGGCAAGAAGGGCTCGACGGCGCGCGGCGCGGTCAAGACCGCCGTCAAGGCGGCCACGAAGGCCCGGGCGAAGGCCAAGCCCGTCGCCAAGGCCGCGGCGAAGGCCAAGCCGGTGGCCAAGGCGGCCGCCAAGGCCAAGCCGCGCGCGAAGCGCTAGCGCTCCCCTCCCTCCAGCGCTCCCCCCGACGCGGCGGGCGTCCCGGGCCGACGGGCCCGGGACGCCCGCCGCTCGTCGTGTCCGGGGGCGCTAGGGTGGAAGCATGCGCATCGCCGTGATCGCACCCGCGGCGCTCGACCGGCCGGGACCCACCCAGGCGGCCGCGCACGCCCTCGCCGACGCACTCTCCGACCTCGGCGCCGAGGCGCTGCTGGTCGGGCCGGCGCGCCATCCCGACGCCCTCACCGAGGGCCGGCTCGCCGTCCGGGCGCTCGAACGCTCCGGCGCGGCCGCCCTCGCCCCCACCGGCCACGGCCCTCGACTGGTCGCCGTCGGCCTCGCGGCGCCCCGCACGTGGGCGGCCGACGCCGCCCTGACCCGCATCCTGCGGGCCGGCGGCCTCGACCTCGCCGTGCTCGTCGCGGGCGACGGCGACGACGGCTGGGTCGCGGCCACGGCGCGTGCGGCGGCGCCCGCACTCGAGGAGGTCGGCACCACGGCGCCGCGGAAGACGGCCAAGGCGCTCGTCGCGGCGGCGCGCGACCACGCCCGCACCCCCTCCCCGCTGACCCCGCCCGACCCGATCCTCGCCGACTTCCACCTGCACAGCGTCCACTCGCATGACTGCTCGACCGAGGTCGACGAGCTCGCCGAGCGGGCGCTCGAGCTCGGCCTCGGCGCGCTCTGCGTGACCGACCACGACACCGTCGCCGGCGGCTACGCGGCCCGCGCGCACGTGGAGGCGCACGGCATCGACCTGGAGATCGCACCGTCGAGCGAGGTCAAGTCGCGCACCGGCGAGGTGATCGGCATCTACCTGCGCGAGGACGTCCCGCCCGGTCTGCCCTTCGCCGACACCGTCGAGGCGCTGCGCGACCTCGGCGCCTTCGTCTACGTGCCGCACCCCTTCGACGGCTTCCACGCGATCCCCGACGCGGCGCTGCTCGAGCGGCTCGCGCCCCTGATCGACTGCCTGGAGGTCGCCAACGGGCGCCTCGCCCGCGAGTCCTTCAACCAGCAGGCGCTCGCGTTCGCCACGCGGCTCGGGCTGCCGCAGGGCGCCGGCTCGGACGCGCACGTCGCCGCGGGCCTCTTCACCGCCGGCCTCGAGCTGCCCGCGTTCCACGACCCCGCCTCGCTCGCGCTCGCGATCGGCGACGCCCGCGTCGTCCGCCACCCCCGCAGCTTCGTCGCCCTGCAGGCGCGCAAGTGGCTGCGCACAAGGAGGACCCCCGCGCGCGCCGAATGACCCTGTCAGCGCCGTGGCAGACTCCGACGAGATCTCCGAGCGGTACCTCGCCCGCGCCATCAAGGCGCTGAACGCGCTGAACGACGAGATCGCCGACGCGGGCGACGACGAGCCGGCGAACGGCCCCGTCGTGGGGTCGGGCGTCCCCAACGCGGACATCATGCTGCTGAAGGCCCGGCCGCGGCCGTCCGAGATCGCCGAGGGCGTCGCCTTCTTCGGCCGCGCCGGCGCGGCGATCCTGAAGAGCATCACGCGCGTCGGCATCGATCCGCTCCTGATCTACGGGACCAACTGCGCGAAGCGCGCGACCGACGACCTCTCGGCCCCCGACGGCCCGCCCGCGCAGTACCTGCTGCGCGAGATCCAGATCATCGAGCCGAAGATCGTCGTCTGCCTCGGCGCGGAGACCGCCGAGTTCGTGAACCGGATCCGGGTGCCCCTGGCCGCGCCGCTCGACGCGACGCGGCTCGGCGAGGTGCAGGGCCTGACGCCGACGATCGAGGCGCTCGTGACGCCCGACATCGACGAGTCGCTCGACGACGAGTCCGAGAAGCGCCGCTTCTGGCGCGCCTTCCGCGAGCTCGGCCGCTGGCACGACGCGCTGCCGCCGTACTGACGGTTCAGGCGCGCGTGAAGCGCGCCACGCACTCGACGTGCGGCGTGTGCGGGAACATGTCGACGGGGCGCACCGACTCCAGCGCGTAGCCGCCCTCCACGAGCAGCAGCGCGTTGCCGGCCAGCGTCGTGGGGTTGCAGGACACGTACACCACCGTCTCCGCGCCGAGCTCGAGCACGCGCCGCACGGCCTTCGGCGTCAGGCCCGCCCGCGGCGGGTCGACGACGACGAGATCCGGCAGGGGCGCGCCAGCCTCGACGAGCGGCGCCACGGCCTTCGCCACGTCGCCCGTGATGAACTCGGCGTTGCCGATGCCGTTGCGCGCGGCGTTGGCCTGCGCCTGCTCGACGGCCTCCGGCACGACCTCGATCCCGACCACGCGGCCCGCGTCGCGCGCGAGCGCGAGCCCGATCGATCCGATGCCCGAGTACAGGTCCCAGACGACCTCGGAGCCCGTCAGGCGCGCCTCCTCGATGGCGATGCCGTAGAGGCGCTCGCACATCGCGGTGTTCGTCTGCAGGAAGCCGTTCCACGGCACGTGCAGCTCGAGCCCGAGGATCTCCTCGCGGTGGTGGTCGCGGCCGAACACGACCTCCGTCGGGTGCCCACGCGTCGACTCCGCCATCGAGTCGTTGCGCTGGTGCAGCAGCCCGACGAGGCCCGGCACGCGCTCGACGAGCTCGTCGACGAGGTTGCCGCGGCGCGGCAGGTCGACGTCGGTCGTGACGAGCACCAGCAG
>JAURLF010000242.1 GCA_030831375.1 Gaiellales bacterium
AGCGCGTGCGCGGCGGCCTGATCGACCCAGGCGCGCTGCACCAGCACGCTGAAGGCGCAGTCGCCGGCGTAGCCCGACAGGGCGGAGGCGCTGTTGAGGGTGCCCGTCTTGGCGCGCACGACGCCGGCCGCGGGGCCGCTGCGCATGCGGCCGGCGAGCGTGCCGTTGACGCCGGCGGTGGCGAGCGCGTCGCGCAGGTGCGGGCCGAGCTTCGGGTCGTCGTCGACGCGGGCGAGGAGGAGGCTCAGCGCGGCCGCGGTGGCGCGGTTGTCGTAGGAGAGCCCCGAGCCGTCGGCGAGCGAGAGGCCGCGGTCGGGCACGCGGAGCTCGGCCAGCAGGTCGCGCTCGAGGGCGACGCCCGCCGCGGTCGTGCCGCGGCCCGTGGCCTGGGCCGCGGCCGCCTTCAGGAGCATCTCCGCGACGAAGTTGTCGGAGTCGCGCCCGGCGAGCTCGGCGAGCACCTCGATCGGAGCCGACTCGACTCGGGCGAGCTCCGCGCCGTCCTCCGGCGCCGGGGTCCTGGCGACGCGGGCCGGCCCGACGGCGATGCCGGCGCGGATGAGCGCGCGGCGCACGGCGCGCGCCGCGCGCAGGGTCGGCGCGGACGCCGCTCGATCGACCGTCAGGGCCGACACGGGGGGCGACTGCTGCGGGATGAACTCGGGCTTCCAGCCGGGCGCGCCGGGGACCGCGTCGAAGCGGCTCGCGTCGCCCTTGACGCGGCCCGTGATGCGCGTCACGCCGGCCGCCGCGAGCCGCGCCGCGAGACGGTCGGCGGTGGGCGCGTAGATGCGCCAGTAGGCGTCGGCGAAGGCCGCGCTGGAGAAGGTCGGATCGCCGCCGCCGACGAGCCATACGTCGCCGGTCACGACCCCCCCGACGGGCTCCGCGCCCGCGACGAGGCGCGTCGCGAGTCGCCCGTCGGGGCCGAGCGCGTCGAGCGCGGTCGCGATCGTGAGGATCTTCTGGTTCGAGGCGGGCAGCCGTCGCGCGTTCGGGCGCACGGCGGCGATGACGGCGCCGGACCCGTCGCGCACCGACACGGACGCGGCGTCGCCGACCGGGCTCTTGGCCACGAGTGAGCGCACCGCAGCGGACAGGGGGCGGGCGGCGTGCGCGGGCGCCGCCGTGACGAGCACCGCGGCGAGCACGGCGATGAGGGGAAGGGGTCGTCGCATGGGCTCGGAACGGGCCGCGCGGCCCGGGCCCACCCTACCGCAGGGGCTCCGCCGGCAGCAGGAAGCCGTCCGGGCCGGGGCGCACGGCGAGCGCACCCTCCAGGCGCCCGCCGGCGACGGCGGGGCCCTCGACCACGAGCGCGCCGTCGGTCGCGCCCGCCCGGTGCTCGGGCAGCGGCAGCCCGAGCGCGTCGAAGCGGTAGCGGTGCGGGCGGTTGAGGAGCAGCGGCGCGGCCGCGCGGTCGTCGGCGGCCGCATGCAGGACGGTGGTGCCGCTGACGTGGAGGTCGGTGCAGAGGTCCCGGGACAGCGCGCCATCGGCGACGACGAGGCAGCGCGCCGGGCGCACCGCGCGTCCCCGGCCGAGGCGCCGCGCGAGCTCGGCGAGGCGCGACGGGCGCTCGGCATCGCCGCGCTGCACGCGCAGGCTGCGGGCGCGAGCGCGCCGGCCCGGCTCGTCCATCCCGTCGGCGAGCGCCTCGACGGCGGCTCGGGTCGTCACGACGACGTCGGGGCCGAGCTCCTCCGCGTCGGCGATCCGCCCGAGCGCGACCACGGTGCCCGTCTCGAGAGCGGCGAGGGCGAGAGCGACGAGCCAGGGCCGCTCGAGCGGGGTGGCGATCAGGAGCGTCGTCTCGGGGCGCAGGAGGTCCCCGACCTCGCGCAGCGCGCGCACGCCCGCGGCGAGCTCCGCGGACGTCAGGACGGCCCCGCCGGGCGAGGCCAGGGCGGGCCGTGACGGGTCCGGTGCGGGCGCCGGACCCGTCGCGCGCGCGGCCCGCAGGACGCCGTGCGCGGCGAGGCGCTCCAGGCTCGTGCCGTGGTCGCGGGCGGTCGGGACGGGCACGCGCACCGGGTCGAGGCCCGCGAGCCGTGCGAGCTCCGCCGCGCGGGCCGGGTCACCGGCGAAGGCCGCCGCGAACGGGGGCTCGGCGCGACCGAGGTGCACCGCGAGTCCGGCCGCGAGGGCCGCCCGCACGACCGCGAGCACCTCGCCCTCGCGGGCCTCGTCGAGGGCCAGCGCGTCGCCGGGCCGGCAGCCCGTTTCCAGCAGGCCGTCCGCGTACTCGGCTGTCCGGGCATCCAGGGTCGCGCGGCGCACGGAGCGCCAGGCCAGGCCGGCGCGCACGCGCAGGGCGACAGGGCCGAGGGGATCCACGGAGGCGAGCGTAGCGCCCGCCGGGGCCGGCTACACCGGGTTGTCGACGGGCAGGAAGCCCGTGGCCAGCCCGAAGCGCTCCGCCGCGCGCGCGGCCAGCGCCTGCACGCCGAGCGTCTCCGTGGCGTTGTGCCCCGCGGCGATGAAGTGCACGCCGAGCTCGCAGGCGAGGTACATCGCGTCCTCGCTCGGCTCGCCGGTGATGAAGGCGTCGAGGCCGGCGTCCGCCGCCTGGCGGATGTCGCGGGCCGCGCCGCCCGAGACGATGCCCACCGTGCGCACCGGATGGTCGCCACCGGGCAGGACGAGCGGTGACGAGCCGAGCCGAGCTCCGAGCCGCGCCGCCAGGTCGCCGACCTGCTCCGGCGCGGGCAGCGCGCCCTGCACCCCGATCCGCATCCCGCGGTGCTCGCCGAACGGCGCGCGGTCCGCGAGGCCGAGGAGGTCGGCGAGGAGCGCGTTGTTGCCGAGCTCGGGGTGCGCGTCGAGCGGGAGGTGGTACGCGATCAGCGACATCCCCGCCCCGAACAGCCCCTCGAGGCGCCGCCGCTCGAGCCGGCCGATCGTCGGGTCGGCGCCGTCCCAGAAGAGGCCGTGATGCACGAGCAGGGCGTCCGCGCCCGCGTCGGCGGCGCGCTCGATCACGTCAAGCGAGACGGAGACCGCGGCGGCGAGGTGCGCGACCTCGTCGCGGCCGAGGACCTGCAGGCCGTTCGGGCCGTAGTCGCGGAAGGACGGCGCGGCGAGCGTCTCGTCCATCCAGCCGACGAGGTCCGCGAGCCGCACGGGACTCATCCCGGCTCGCCCGCCTCGAGCGGGAGCCCGTCCGAGCCGGCCGGGACGGCGATCGCGTCGACCTGGTCGACGAGCGCGAGGCCCGTCGGGGAGACCTCGATCACGTCGCCGTTCTGGCCGACGTGGACGTTCGCGGCGTCGACCCCGTTGGCGATGGCGATCTCCGCCTGCGCCGCCAGCATCGGCTGCTCGCCGTGGATCGGGATCACGCTCGTCGGACGCAGCATGCGGATCATCTCCGCGATCTCGTCGGCGCGGGCGTGACCGGAGACGTGGATCGGGGCGTCCTGGTGCGTGACGACGCGCGCGCCGCGCATGCGCAGCATCGCCTGCAGCTCCTCAACGGGGCCCTCGTTGCCGGGGACGGGGCGCGACGCGAAGATCACGGTGTCGCCGTTGCCCGGGTTGAGGTCGGGGTGCTCGCCGCGGGCGGCGCGCGACAGCACCGCGAACTCCTCCGCCTGCGAGCCCGTGCAGATGATCATCGCCTTCGGGTTGCCCTCGACCTCGCGCTTGCCGAGCGGCGGCAGGTTGGGCGAGTGGATCTCCTTCAGGCGCTCCGCGATCTTGACGTTGCGGCGCATCGAGCGGCCGAGCAGCATGACCTGCCGGTGCGTGCGGTCCGCGGCGAGGATCGCGTGGTCGACGCGGTCGATCTGCGAGGAGAAGCTGGTCAGGATGATCCGGCCCGAGGCCTCGTCGACGACGTCGTTGAGGGGCTCGATCGTCGTCGCCTCGGACGGCGTGCGGCCCGGCAGGGGCGCGTTGGTGGAGTCGCCGAGCATGGCGATCACGCCGGCGTCGCCGAGCGCCGTCAGGCGCGCACGGTCGACCTGGCGGCGCGTGTCCTGGCCCGTCGCGTCGAGCTTGTAGTCGCCCGTCGTGACCACCGTCCCGATCGACGTGTGCAGGGCGATCGCGGCGGCGTCGGGGATCGAGTGGGCGACGCGGATGAACTCGGCGCGGATCGGCCCGATCGCGACCTCCTGTCCCGGGTCGACCGCCTCGAGCGGCGGGATCGGCAGGTCGTGCTCCGACAGCTTCGCCTCGGTCATGGCGACGGTGAACGGCAGCGACACGATCCGCCCCACGGGCGTGCCCGTGCGGATCAGGTGCGCGAGTGCCGCGCAGTGGTCGTCGTGCGCGTGCGTCAGGAGCACCGCGTCGATCGGGCGGCCGCGCAGGGCGCGCACGTCGGGCAGGTACGTCTCGACGCCAAGGCCGCGCTCGGAGCCGTGCGGGAAGCCGATGCCGCAGTCGATCACGATGCGCACGTCGTCGTGCTCGACGACCATCATGTTGCGGCCGACTTCGCCGAGGCCGCCTATCGGGGTGATGCGGATCGGGTTCGGCACCGCCGTACGGTATCGCGAGGGGGCGGGTGCCTGCGCCGGCCGCCGGCGGGCCGGCGGCGCCGTTCTGCCATACTCCCGTCCGCCCGGGGTGTGGCGCAGCCTGGTAGCGCGCTCCGTTCGGGTCGGAGAGGTCCCCAGTTCAAATCTGGGCACCCCGATGGGCACCTGCCGGCGGCGTCCCGGGCCGCCGGGCCTCTAGGCTGGGCGCATGCCGTACGGCTGGCCCTTCCTCGTGCTGGTCCTGCTGCAGGCGCTGGCCGTCGGGCTCGTCCGCGATCCGGGCGAGCTGCCGCCGGTCCGCCGGCATCCCGCGCTCGGCCTGATCCCCCTGGCCGCGATCGGCGGGATGGTCGTCGTCCTCGGCCGCTGGCCCGAGGGCGTCGAGCACGCGACGGCGCTCGCCGCCTTCGCCGTCCCGGTGCTCGCCCTCGCCGCCGGCCTCCACGTCCGCCGCTGGGCGATCCCGCTCGCCCTCGCGGCGCCGCTGCTCTGGTGGGCCGCGGCCGCGGCCCGGCCGAGCGTCTGGGCCGATCTCGCCGCGGACCTCCTGATCATCCTCGCCGCCGTGACACTCGCTCGGCTGACGGCCTGGGTCGCGCCGCGCTGGGCGCTCGTCGTCGGCGTGCTGCTCGCGACCGGCGTCGACATCTGGCAGGTCTCGCAGATCGAGGTCCAGCCTGTCGCGCAGGCGCTCGGGGCGGCGACGCCCCCGGCGGACCTGCCGTCGCTCCAGGAGCTCCGCCTCCGGGGCGCAACGCTGGGCTGGGGCGACGCCTACATCGCCGCGCTGGTCGGCGCGGTCGTCGCGGCCTCGCGCCGGGCCGCGATCGCCGCCGTCCTCGGCTGCGCC
>JAURLF010000026.1 GCA_030831375.1 Gaiellales bacterium
GACCCGCACCCTCGCGATCGAGTTGGCTCCGCACAGGATCACCGTCAACGCGATCTGCCCCGGCTGGGTGCGCACCGCGATGACGCGGGACATGTGGGATGCGCCGGAGCGCCTCGCCGATCTCGAGGCCCGCACGCCGATGGCCCGGCTCGGCGAGGTCGAGGACATCGCCGGCGCGGCCTTCTTCCTCGCCTCCGACGACGCCCGCTGGCTGACCGGCGCGATCCTGCCGGTCGACGGCGGCTACTCGGCGCTGTGACACCGGCCTGGGGCGAGCCGCGCATCGTCCGGGCTCGCGGCGACGTCGCGGTCTGGGAGGTCGGTGCGGGCGACCCGGTGCTGGTGCTGCACGGGTTCCCGGACTGCCCGCAGGGGATGCGCCCGCTCGTCGAGCGGCTCGCGGCCGCGGGCTTCCGCTGCCTCGTGCCCAGCCTGCCGGGCTACGACCCGTCGGGACCGGTCGACGACTACCGTACGGCCGCCGTGGCCCGCGACATGGTCGCCGTGCTCGACGCCCTCGGCGTCGGCGCATGCCCCGTCGTCGGGCACGACTGGGGCGGCTGCGTGGCCCTCGACCTCGGCGCCGACCACCCCGAACGGATCGGGCGGGCCGTGTCGCTCGCGATCCCGCACCCGGACGGCTTCGCGGCGCGCCGCCGCGACCTGCAGGAGCAGAAGACGGCGGCCTACGCGTGGATCCTCGCGTACTCGGGGGCGGCGGCGCAGCTCGCGGCCGACCCGGTCTGGCTGGACCAGGTCCACCACGAGTGGTCGCCGGGCCTCGAGCGGCCCGAGTGGGACCTCGTCAAGGAGGTGCTGGCGCGGCCCGGCGTCGGCGAGGCCGTGCACGGCTGGTACCGCGCCGACTTCGACGCGGACGCCGCGACGGGCGACGTGCGCGTGCCGACCCTGATCCTGCACGGCACCGACGACGGCTGCATCCGGCCGGCCTGCTTCCGCGGCTTCGAGGGGCGCTTCCCCGCCGGGCTCGACCTCGAGGAGCGGCCCGGGGTCGGGCACTGGCTGCACGTCGAGGACCCCGACGGCGTGGCCGGGCGCGTGATCGGCTTCCTCAGGGCGCGCTGAGGAACTCGGCCAGGGTGCGCGCCGCCGGGTTCGGGCGGCGCGCCGGCAGGATCGCGAACCACTCGCGCGTCGGCGGCGCCGGCACGACGTCGAGGCGCACGACCTGGCCCGAGGCGATCTGCTGCTCGACGCTGACGAGCGGCACGAGGCCGACGCCGAGCCCGACCATCGCCGCCGCGGCGATCGCGCCGTTCGAGCCGATCGTGGTGATCGGCGGGTCGATCTCCGCGCCAGCCAGGTACTCGTCGACGAGCCGGCGCGTGCCGGACGCCTCCTCGCGCACCAGCCACGTCTCGTGCGCGAGCTCGGCGAGCGGCACCCGCTCGCGGCCCGCCAGCGGATGCTCAGGGGAGGCGACCACGACGTGGTGATTGGGGCCCATCGGCAGGCCCTCGAAGCCGTCGTCGGGCGCGCGGCCGCCGACGCCGATATCGGCCTCGCGAGCCGCAAGGCGGCTGAGGACCTGCTCTCGGTTGCCGATCTCCAGCTGGATCGGGATCTCGGGGTGCTGCTCGCGGAAGCGGCGCAGGAGCGGCGGCAGGAGCGACTCGGCCGCCGTGTAGACGGCGGCGATGCGGACGGTGGCGGAGGTCGCCTCGGCCGCGGTGCGGGCCAGGCGCGCGCCCTGGTCGAGCAGGCCGAGCGCCTCGCGCGCGTGCGGGAGGAAGGCCTCGCCGGCGGCGCTCAGCTTGAGGCCGCGGCCCTCGCGCTCGGTCAGCGGCACCCCGATCTCCTCGCTCAGCGCGGCGAGGCTGCCCGACACCGAGGGCTGCGAGATGCGCAGCGACTCCGCGGCCGCGCGCACGGAGCCGTGCTCGGCGACGGCGATGAACGTGCGCAGCTGCGAGAGTGTCATAGCCACAGGGCTATGGATTACACACGATCTGCTGTTGGTTGTCCATGTGTCGGGCGCTAGGGTGTCGCCATGGCCATCCGCGACCGCCTCCACCGCTCCGAGCTCGCCGTCCCCGCCTCCAACCTGCGCATGCTGGAGAAAGCCCCGACGGCGGGCGCCGACGTCGTCTTCCTCGACCTCGAGGACGCCGTCGCCCCCGACGACAAGGTGCAGGCGCGCGCCAACGCGATCGCGGCGCTGCAGTCGCAGGACTGGTCGCAGTGCGCCGTGTCCGTCCGGATCAACGGCCTCGATACGCACTGGGCGTACCGCGACATCATCGAGATCGTCGAGGCCGTCGGCAACCGCCTCGACATGATCCTCGTGCCCAAGGTCGGACGCCCCGCTGACCTCGAGTTCGTGGAACTGCTGCTCAGCCAGATCGAGCAGGCCCACGGCTACGAGCCGATCGCCCTGACGGCGCTGATCGAGACCGCCCCCGGGATGGCGAACGTCGAGCGGATCGCGGAGGCCTGCCCCGAGCGCCTCGAGGCGCTCGTCTTCGGCGTCGGCGACTACGCGGCCTCGACCCGGGCGCGCACGACCGTGATCGGCGGCGTCACCCCCGAGTACGCGGTCCTGACCGACCCGGCGGCCGACGGCGCACGCGAGCTGCACTGGGGCGACCCGTGGCACTTCGCGCTGTCGCGGGTGCTCGTGGCCTGCCGCGCGAACGGCCTGCGCCCGATCGACGGGCCCTTCGGCGACTTCAACGACCCCGACGGCTACCGGATGTCCGCACGCCGCGCGGCCGCACTCGGCTACGACGGCAAGTGGGCGATCCACCCGTCGCAGATCGCGATCGCCAACGAGGTCTTCTCGCCCTTGCCCGAGGAAGTCGAGCGGGCGCGGCGCATCATCGCCGCGATGGAGGAGGCGGCACGCGACGGCAGGGGCGCCGTCTCCCTCGACGGCCGCCTGATCGACGCGGCCTCCATCAAGATGGCCGAGAACGTGGTCGCCAGGGCGGATCGATTGCGAGGCGACTGAGATAACTATTCGGATTTTTCCGATTGTTACTATGGACTATAAGCATGAAACGTAAGCATGTGGCGGTGACGACGTGAGCGTCCCCTACGCGCTCGGCCTCGCCGCGCGCCTGCGCCACAGGGCGGACCGCCCGATGACGTACCACCACGCGACCCCGAATCGGCAGCACTGCGCCCTCGATGACGCACTCCAGCCCGGGCCGGAGGAGAGCGTCGAGACTCCCTTCGCCCGCCACGCCGCCGCCGCCGTCGACGCCGTCCTGCCCACGGGGGCCCGCTGACCGTGGCCGCCGACGTCCGCCAGGGCCCGCTCGCCGGGTTGACGGTCGTCGACATGGCGACGGTCTTCGCTGGGCCGAGCGCGGCGCGCCGGCTCGCGGACTTCGGCGCGGACGTGATCAAGGTCGAGCGCACCGGCCACGGCGACGGCGGCCGCCAGCTCGGCGAGCGCGACGGCGCTGACGGCTTCTACTGGCGCCAGGTCGGCCGCAACAAGCGGCCGATCGAGCTCGACCTCAAGCAGGAGGCCGGGCGCGAGGTGCTGCTGCGGCTGATCCGCCGCGCCGACGTCCTGATCGAGAACTTCCGGCCGGGCACGCTCGAGCGCCTCGGCCTCGAGCCGGAGGCCGTGCTCCTGCGCGAGAACCCGGGCCTCGTCATCCTGCGCGTGACCGGCTTCGGGCAGGAAGGCCCCTACGCGGACCGCGCCGGCTTCGGCACGATCGCCGAGGCGATGTCGACGCTCGCCCATACGACCGGCGCCGCGGACGGCCCGCCGACCCTGCCCTCGATCGCGCTCGCCGACGAGGTGACCGGGGCGCTGTCGGCGTTCGCGGTCCTCGCCGCGATCCGCCACCGCGACCGGACGGGCGAGGGGCAGATCATCGACGCCACCCTGCTCGAGTCGATGCTGGATATCGTCGGCCCCGGGCCCGCCATCGCCGAGCGCACAGGCGTCGCCGACGGCCGCATGGGATCGCGGCTCGTCTTCTCCGCCCCGCGCAACGTCTACCCCTGCGCCGACGGCTGGATCTGCATGTCGGGGTCGGCCGACAGCGTCGCCAAGCGGATCCTGCGCGTCGTCGGCGGCGAGGCCCTCGAGACCGACCCCCGCTTCACCACGAACGCGGACCGCATCGCCAACGTCGACGCCCTCGACGACGCGATCACGCAATGGACCCGTCAGCGGCCCGCCATGGAGGCGATCGAGGTGCTCTGCGCCGCCGGCGCCGCGGCCGGGCCGATCTACTCCGCGACCGAGCTGATCGATGACGAGCACGTGCGCGCCCGCGGCTCGCTCGCGATGGTCGACAACCCCGACGGCGACGGCGATCTCCTGCAGCCCGCCGTCACGCCGCGCCTGTCGCGCACGCCCGGCGCCGTCCGCCACGCGGGACTCGGCCAGGGGGCCTGCACCGGGCAGGTGCTGCGCGAGCTCGGCTACGGCGACGCGGAGATCGCCGCGCTCGAGGCGTCGGGCGTGATCGGCCAGCTGCGCATCGGCGGGACCACCTGATTCGCCTCCGCTAGCGGACCGCCCGCCACGGGTACAGACGGGCGGGGACGCGCACCGTCAGCTTCCTCGTCGCCGAGACGCCGTCCGTGGCCTGGAACGTGGTCTTCAGCGTGACCCGCAAGAACGTGCGGCGCAGGAGCCGTCGCGACGCGTACGGCATCCGACAGACGACCCGGAAGGCCCCTCCGCCGGCCGTGCGACGCTGCACCCGGCAGCGGCGCACCGTGCGGCGGTTCGTGACGGTGGTGCCGGCCTGGGAGATCCGCCCCGCCCACGCAGTGGTGACGGTCGTGGTCAGGAGGACGGCGCGCCGCTGGTATCGGATCCGCGTCGCCGAGGTCGTGAAGGCGCTGGTCGGGATCTGTCCCGACACGAGGGTCCCGGCGGAAGCGCTCGAGCCGTTCAGGTTGACCGCGGTCACCGACGCCTTGATGAAGCGCCCCTGATCGGTTCTCGTCAGCGCGTAGGTCGCCTTCGTGCGGCCCGACACCGTCCTGCATTTGGTGGCCGCGGCGGTCGTGCAGCGCAGCCAGCGGTAGCGATACGAGGTCGGCAGGAAATTCCAGCTGCCGGTGGAGACCGACAGGGAGGTGCCGATCACGGGCGCGCCCGTCAGCTGCGGAGCCGCGGTCCTGACCGGTACGACGCCGGACAGCATCCGGCCGATCCGGTTGCCGGCCGACTCGGTGAACCACAGGTTGCCGTCCGAGCCGGAGGCGGTGCCGACCACGCCCGCGTTGGAGCTGATGCCGTTCTCGTACTGGGTCATTGCGCCCGCGGTCGTGATGCGGAGGATGTTGTTGCCCGTGTTCGAGGCGCCGTTCTCCGTCGCCCACAGGGCGCCGTCGGCGCCGGCGACGATCCCCGTCGGGGCCATGCCCGCCGCGGCGATCGGGAACTCCGTCACGGCACCGGCCGGGGTGATCCGGCCGACGCGGTTGCCGGCCTGCTCCGTGAACCAGAGGTTGCCGTCCGGGCCCGAGGCGATCGCGACGAGGCCGGCGCCCGCCGTGATGCCGGCGGTGAACGCGTTCAGGACCTGGCCCTGCGTGGTCATCTGCACGATCGAGTTGGTGCCGTTCTCGACGAACCAGAGGTTGCCGTCGGGGCCCGAGGTGATGCCGAGCGGCTGCTCGGAGGCGCCGAGCGCGTAGTCGAACTCGGTGATCTGCCCGCCGGTGGTGATGCGGCCGATGTTGTTGGCCGTGGGCTGCGACTCGGTGAACCAGAGGTTGCCGTCGGCGCCCGTCGTGATCCCCCACGGCTGGCTACCGGCGGTCGGGATCGGAAACTCCGTGACCTGGCCCCGCGGTGTGATGCGGCCGATCGCGTTGCCCGTCTTCTCCGTGAACCAGAGGTTGCCGTCCGGACCGGCCGTGATCCCCCACGGCTGCGCGTTCGTCTGGATGCCCGCGGTGAAGGTCGTGACCTGCCCCGTCGGCGAGATGCGGCCGATCGCGTTCGCCCCGGGCAGCGTAAACCAGAGGTTGCCGTCGCGCCCCGCCGCGATCGACTGCGGCGCGCCGTTCGCCGGCAAACCGGTCGAGAACTCCGCCACCTGCCCGACGGCCCCGTAGGCGGCGGGGACGGCGGCCAGCGCGGCGGACAGAGCGACGGCGATCAGCAGAGGGAATCGCCGCATGAGTCTGACGCTACCACGCGTCTGGCGGAGCGGCCGCGCGGCCGGCGCCATGCGAAACGTGTCACGATCAGGCCGTGGTCCTGCCCCTCTCCGCCCATCGCATCTGGCACCTGCGCTTCACCGTCGCGCCGGTGCTGGCCTTCGCCCTCGTGATCGCGAGCTGGGGGCGCTATCCGTCCGACGCGATGCTGGCCGGCCTCGCCGCGGTGCTGGTACTGGCCGTCCTCGCGGCCGTCCACCACGCCGAGCTGATCGCGCTCCGCGTCGGCGAGCCGTACGGCTCTGTGATCCTCGCCGTCTCCGTGACCGTCATCGAGGCGGGCCTGATCGTCGTCCTGATGCTGAACTCCCCCGAGACGACGACCGGGCTCGCCCGCGACGCCGTGTTCTCCGCGCTGATGATCGCCCTCAACGGCATCGTCGGGATCTCACTGGTCGTCGCGACGCTGCGCGGCGGCCTCGCGAACTTCAACGCAGAGGGCACGGGCGCAGCGCTGGCGGCGATCGCCGTCCTCAGCTTCAGCCTCGTGCTGCCCAACTTCACCACGTCGTCGCAGGGCCCCGTGTTCACCACGACGCAGCTGGTCTTCGCGGCCACCGCGTCCCTGGTCATCTACATCGTCTTCGTCTTCGTCCAGAACGTCCGCCATCGCGACTTCTTCCTGCCCCCACCCGAGGCCGACCGCGGCCCCGACTCCCACATGGCGCCTCCGACCGGCCGGCAGGCGGCTCTCAGCGGCGCGCTCCTCGGCCTCGCCCTGATCGGCGTCGTCGGCCTCGCGAAGGCCACGGCACCGCTGATCGAGTCGGGCGTCGCCTGGGCCGGCCTGCCCACCACCGTCATCGCGGTCTCGATCGCGCTGCTCGTGCTCCTGCCGGAGTCCCTCGCGGCGATCCGCGCCAGCGCCCGCGGCCGCGTCCAGACGAGCTTCAACCTCGCCTACGGCTCGATCGTGGCCGCGATCGGCCTGACGATCCCGACGGTCGCCGTCCTCAGTCTGGTCCTCGGCCTCGACCTCGAGCTCGGACTGCGCAACATCGAGATCGCGCTGCTCGCGCTGACCCTCTTCGTCGGCGCGCTGACCGTGACCCCGGGCCGGGCGACGCTCCTCGAGGGCACCATGCACCTGGCGATCTTCGCCGGGTTCATCATCTTCGTGCTCAACCCATGAGGGCGGGCCTCGAATGCCGGTAGCCGGCAGGAGGCTCCTCGGGTAGGACTCGAACCTACAACCCTCCGGTTAACAGCCGGATGCTCTGCCATTGAGCTACCGAGGATCGACGGCGCCAGTATAGCCCTACCCCGAGCCCAGCACGCTGGCCGCGATGATCGCCCAGGAGACCGCGATCGAGAGGGTGAAGCCGACCATCAGCCAGCGGGTGGAGGGTGGTTTGCGCATCGGGCCTCCCGTCTCCCCGGGGCGCCCCTCCGCGGTCCGGCCTGATCACGCGGACCGCGGAGGAATTGAGCCGTTCGCCTGTCGGTGTCGGTACCCGCCCTGTCGGGCCGGGCCCCGGCGCGACTCCCCGGATATGGCGCCCCTCCGCCGAGCGGGTGCGAGACCCGGTCGACGGAGGAACTGCCCGCCACGGTAGGCACCGGCGGAGCGCTGTCGAGCGTGGTCGCCCCGTGATCCGCTGCGGCGGATTACGCGATCACACCGGTCGCGCGCAGCTCGGCGCGCAGGGCCTCAGCCTCGCGCTGGAGCGCGAGCAGCGCGCGCTGCTCGTCCTGACCGGCCGTGCCGTCCTCGAGCCTGACCCGCAGGGGACCGATCGCATCGTCGGCGGCCCACACACGCAGCTGCAGGACGAGCTGGCGCAGTGCCACCTGGCCCTCCTCGGGCGTGCGGATCTCGCCGCCCTCGGGATCGAAGCGCCCGGCCAGCGCGTACAGCTCGGCGACGACATCCTCCGCCCCGGGCGGCGTCGCGGGCTCGGCGCCCGCGGACCGCTCACGCACCCACCCGACGAGGGCGCGGTGCGTGGGGTCGGCGATGCACGGCTCGGCCTCGTCGAGGGCCTCCGCCGCGCGTGCCGGCTGGGCCAGGCAGGCGGCGAGGAGCTCGCGCTCGGCGCGGCCGCGCTGGTCGAGTCGCTTGCGGGCACGGGCGAGCGCGCCGTCGTCGGCGGTGGGCTGGCCGACGCGAGCGCCGCGCGTCAGGCGCGCCTCGAGCTCGGCGTCGAGGCGCAGCTGGTCGGCGATGCGGCGCACCTGCGCC
>JAURLF010000027.1 GCA_030831375.1 Gaiellales bacterium
CGGCGCCTTCGCGGCCGTCTACCGGGACCTGCTCGAGGACCACGGGCACGTGCTGTCGATCCACATCTCGTCCAAGCTGAGCGGCACCCTCGCCTCGGCGAACGCGGCGGCGGCGGAGTTCCCCGGGAGGGTCACCGTCGTGGACTCGCTGAGCGTGTCGATGCCGCTCGCCCTGTCCCTGGTGCTCGTGCAGGAGGCGCTCGACCGCGGCGCGGACCCGTCGGAGGCGCCCGGGATCATCGCCGACCTGCGCGCGCGCTCCGCGTGCCTGTTCAGCGTGTCGACGCTCGAGTTCCTGCAGCGCGGCGGGCGCATCGGCCGCGCCCAGGCCCTGCTGGGGGGCGTACTCGGCGTGCACCCGATCCTCGCCGTCGAGGACGGCGAGGTCGTGCCCGCCCTCAAGGTGCGCGGCGCGGAGCGGGTGCTGCCGGCGCTCGTCGCGGAGATGGTGCGGCGGTCCGCACCGCACGCCGAGGTCGACGTCGCGATCGCGCACGCCGCGGACCCGGGGCGGGCGGCCGAGCTCGAGGCCCTCGTCCGCGAGGCGCGCGGCGGGATCCGCTCGGTGCGCACGCTGACCCTCGGCGCGGTCGTGG
The DNA here is from genome assembly GCA_030831375.1 of Gaiellales bacterium. Taxonomy (GTDB): domain Bacteria; phylum Actinomycetota; class Thermoleophilia; order Gaiellales; family F1-60-MAGs149; genus F1-60-MAGs149. Next base: position 597 of record JAURLF010000027.1, read on the forward strand.
GCGCGCACGCCGGGCCGGGCGCGGTCGGGGTCGGCTACGTCGGCGTCGACTGATCAGGGCCGTCACCGGCCCCTGCCCGCGCGGCCCGCTTCTCCTTGAGCTCGGACGCGAGCCTCGCGCCCTGCACCACCGCTCAACCGGGGCCGTAGACGGGGCGCTTGAGGATCGTCGTGACAACGGCCATCACGAGCCAGGCGACGAGCAGCGCGATGATCCACCATTCCATGCCGCGCACGATACCGGGCCCACCGGTCAGCGTGTTATAGTGGCTCACATGAGCGAATACCAGATCACCTACTGGCGCGACATCCCGTCGCTCGTCACGGCCCGCGACGGCGATGACACCGCCAAGGCGAGCCTGTCGCAGCGCTTCCAGGAGGCGATCGACGAGGCCGCGATGCGCCTGGGTGAGAGCGACGCCGACGCCTATATGGCGGGCTGGCGGCGCGGGGAGTGGACCCCAGCCGAAGGCGCCCCCGGCGAGGTCGCCGACCGTGTCGCGACGGAGCTCGAGGCGGACCTCGACGAGGCGGCGCTGACGGCGCTCCTCGACGAGCTCGGCCCGGCCGCGGGCGAGGTCGCCTGATGGCCGGCGGGCTGCTCGAGGCCCTGCAGGGCGGCCAGCGCGTGCTCGGTGACGGCGCGATGGGCACGATGCTGCAGGACGCCGGCCTCACCGACGGTGGCGCGCCCGAGTTGTGGAACGTCGAGCACCCCGACAAGGTCGAGGCGATCCTGGAGGCCTACGCCGACGCGGGTGCCCAGCTGATCACGACCTGCACGTTCGGCGGGACCCGCCCCCGGCTTGAGATGCACGACCTCGGGGACCGCGTTGAGGAGCTCAACCGCGCCGGCGCGGAGGTGGCGCGGCGCGTCGCCGACCGCCACCCGGGCACGTGGGTGCTCGGCGACGTCGGGCCGTCGGGCGAGCTGATGGAGCCGATGGGCACCCTCACCGTCGAGACGGGCCGCGAGCTCTTCGCCGAGCAGATCCGCGGGCTCGTCCAGGGCGGCGCCGACGCGATCCTGATCGAGACGATGTCCGACCTGGGAGAGGTCGAGGCGGCCGTCGCGGCGGCCAAGGCCGAGGCGCCGGGCCTGCCGATCCTCGTCACGATGTCGTTCGACACGAACCTGCGCACGATGATGGGCGTGAAGCCCGGCCACGCCGTCGAGGCCGTCAGCGCCATGGGCGCCGACGTGGTCGGCGCCAACTGCGGGCGCGGTCCCGACGAGATGCGCCAGATCGCCGCCGAAATGGCCGAGGCTCGGACCGCCGGCGTCTACCTCATGACGCAGTCGAACGCCGGCCTGCCGCAGCTCGTCGGCGACGAGTTCCGCTACGACGGCACGCCCGAGGTGATGGCCGACTGGGCACGCGACATGCGCGAGCTCGGCATCGACGTGATCGGCGCCTGCTGCGGCTCGACGCCGGCGCACATCGCCGCGATGCGCGACGTCGTGCTCGGCTGAGACCTCAGCCCGACCGCGTCAGCCAGTCGGACAGCCGCCGGCGCACGGTCGGCCGCGGGTAGAGGCGCGCGGCCTCCTCAGCCGTGATGCCGAGGTGCGCGCGCGGCAGCCGCTGTGCGGACGGGGCGTAGCGGGGCAGGGGTCCGAGCGGGTCCGTGCCCGGGTCGATCACCACGGGCACCCCGTAGACCTGCTCGAGGAGCGGCGCGAGCTCCTCGGCCGGCACGGCCCGCAACTGGCCGGCCTCCCACGTGAAGGCGAAGCAGAGGCCGTCCGAGGTGGCGGCGTGCACCTTCAGCCGCGTCGGGTAGGCGTGGGCGGCGCGCCAACCGCGCTTGTGGCGCAGGACGGTGCCCCACAGGGCGACCTCGCCCGAGACGGCCCGCAGCCCGCGCGTGTCGGCGGCGTCCATCAGGGCCGCACCCTCCGAGCGCCAGGCGTGGACGCCGCAGGTGCAGCCCGCGGCCGGGGCGTCGTGGCCGGCCGGGGCGCGGCTGACGGGCCTCACGCCGAGCGGCGAGGTCCAGGTGGAGACCCCGCAGCGGGCGCTGTGCGCCTGTCGCGGCTCCCAGATCGTGCGCCGGTAGGGCGATGCGAGCACCGGGTCGCCGGCGGGGTGGATGCGGACGGTCCACGAGCGGTAGCCGAGGACCGGCTCGATCAGGTCCGGGACGACGAAGGCGTCATCCGTCACGCGGGGACAGGCTCCTCCCGCGGTGCCGGCTCGGGCCAGGGGTCGGGGGCCGGCTCCTCGGCCGGTGCCGGCTCGCGGGCGGGGACGGGCGGCGTCGCCGGCTCGATGACGATGCGCTCCTCCTCCTCGCCGATGTCCATGGGGGCAGGCTAGCGGCGGGCGAGCGCGCTCGCCGGCGTCAGCATCGCCCCTTCGCGCGCGTCGCCCGGGAGGGGCGCGCGCAGGGCGCGGCCCAGATCGCGGGCGGCCGACAGGCGCAGCGCGCTCGCCGCCGCGTCGAAGGCGTCCTCCGTGGCCGCTGCGCGCTCCAGGAGCCGCCCGCGCAGGCCGCCCTGCGCCTGCAGCCACGTGCGTCGCGCGGCGGGGTCGGACTTCGCGACGGGGCCGGTCAGCAGCCGCGGCCAGATCTCGCAGACGGCGTGCCGGCCGGGCGGCTGGAACGGCCAGATCGCCCAGCCCGCCTCGGCCAGCACGGGCAGGTGCGGGATGCCGCGGACCGTGCCCGTCCCGACCGCGCCCGCCCCGCCGATCTGGAAGACGCTCTTCGGGGCGATGCCGCGCACGCTCCAGCCCTCCTCGCAGGCCCGCAGCTGTGGTTCCGGGCCGCGCCGCCGACCCGGCCGGCCCCAGAAGGGCGGCGGACAGTCGGCCAGCCACGACTCGCCGAGGCAGGCCACGCCGGCCCAGAGGTCGGCCGGCGTGCGCCAGCCGTGCGCATCGAGGAACCAGGCCGGGTAGGAGAAGGCGAAGTCGACCCCGACCACGGCGCGCGGCACCCGCCGGCGGCGCTCGACGAGCCACGCCACGGCCTCGGCGCGGTCGCGGCCGCCCTCGAGCGCCGTCAGCCGGCCGTCGACGGCCTCGGCGATCCAGATGCGGGCGCGCGCACCCGTCCGGGCCCCCGACCAGTCGACGGCGATCGCGCGCGGCATGCCCGGACTCTCGCACACCCCGGCCCGTCGGGCCGTGCGCGAGAATGCCCGCGTGCCCGCGCCCTTCCCCGGAGTCGACGCCGCGAAGCCGCCGCCGCGGCCCCGCACGTGGCCGGACCCCACGCGCCTCGCCCGGCCGATCGGCGGGCCGAAACGGCGCGTGGAGGGGCTCGTGGCGCTCGGCCTCGGCACTCAGGGCGACCTGCTCGCGGCGCTGCCCTTCCGCTTCGAGGACCTGCGGCGTGTGCGGCCGATCGCAGAGGCGGTCCTCGCGGGCGAGGCCGAGGCGACCGTCGTCGGCCGCGTCGGCTCCGTCACGGAGCGCCCCACGCGCCGGCGCGGGCTGCGCATCGTGCAGACGCGGCTGTCGGACGACACGGGCTCGGTCACGCTGACCTGGTTCAACCAGCGCCACCTGACCCGCACGCTCGTCCCGGGCACGCGCATCGCCGCGCGCGGCGCGCTCAAGGTCGGGACGCGCGGGGCGGAGATGACGGTGCGCTCGCACGAGATCCTCGGCGGGCCCGACGAGGACCCGGCCGCCGCCGGCGGCCTCGTGCCCGTCTACCACGCCTCCGCTCGCGTCTCCACGGGCGTCCTGCGCGGGCTCGTCGACGAGGCGCTGGCGGACGTCGGCGACCGGCTTCCCGACCCGCTCCCGGTCGAGCTGCGCGTCCGCCATCGGCTGCCCCTGCGCCGCGACGCGATCACGGCCGGGCACCGGCCGCGCCGGCTCGGCGAGCAGCGCACGGCGCGCCGCCGGCTGGCCTACGAGGAGCTCCTGCTCCTGCAGCTCGCGCTGCTCCTGCACCGCGACGCGGTCGACACGCAGGGCGGTGCCGCGGCGCTCGGGCCGCCCGGCCCGCTCAGCGCGCGCTTCCGCGACGGCCTGCCGTTCGCGCTGACGGGCGCCCAGGAGCGGGCGCTGGCCGCGATCGACCGCGACCTCGACCGCGAGCGGCCGATGCAGCGGCTGCTCGAGGGCGACGTCGGCTCGGGCAAGACCGTCGTCGCCTTCGCGGCGCTCGTGCGCGCCGTCGAGCACGGCGGGCAGGCCGCCCTGATGGCGCCGACGGAGGTGCTGGCGCTCCAGCACCTGCGCGGCGCCGAGCGGCTGCTCGAGCCGCTCGGGATCGAGATCGCGTACCTGTCGGGCGACGTGCCCGAGCGCGAGCGGCGCGCACGGCGCGCCCGCATCGCCGCCGGGCACCCGCTGGTCGCGATCGGCACGCACGCGCTCCTGCACACGGCCTTCCCGCGCCTCGAGGTGCTGGTGGTCGACGAGCAGCACCGCTTCGGCGTCGCGCAGCGTGCGCGGCTGAGCGCCGGGGACGGACCCGTCCCGCACGTGCTGCACATGACGGCGACGCCGATCCCCCGCTCGCTGGCCCTGACCGCGTTCGGGGACCTCGACCTGACGATCATCGACGAGCTGCCGCCCGGCCGGCAGCCGATCCGCACCAGCGTCGTGCCGGAGGCCAAGCGCGCCGACGGCTACGCGTGGATCGTGGAGCAGGTGCGGGCCGGCCGGCAGGCGTACGTGGTCTGCCCGCTCGTCGAGGAGAACCCCGACGTCGAGGCGCGCGCCGCCGAGGAGGAGGCCGCGCGCCTCGCCGCCGGCCCGCTCACCGCCGTGCGCGTCGCCTGCGCACACGGCCAGCAGCCGGCCGCTGAGCGCCAGCGCGTGATGGCGGCGTTCGCGGCCGGCGAGATCGACGTGCTCGTCGCCACCACCGTGATCGAGGTCGGCGTCGACGTCCCCAACGCCACGGTGATGGTGGTCGAGGACGCGGACCGCTTCGGCCTCGCCCAGCTGCACCAGCTGCGCGGGCGCGTCGGCCGCGGCGACGGGCAGTCGTACTGCCTGCTCTACGCCTCGGCCGAGCCGACGCCGGAGGGCGAGCGGCGCCTCGACGCGCTGGTGCGGCACACCAGCGGCTTCGAGCTGGCCGAGATCGACCTCGCGATGCGCGGCGAGGGGCGCCTGCTGGGCGAGGCGCAGAGCGGGGCCAGCGACCTGCGCTACGCGCGGCTCGACACGGACCGGCGGCTGCTCGAGCGGGCCCGCGAGGACGCCGCGCGGCTCGTGCGCGAGGGCCCCGACGACATCGTGCGGGCCGCGGCCGAGGAGCGCTTCGGCGAGCTGATCCAGGCGCTCAGGCGGGCCTGATGCGGATCGTCGCGGGGCGGAACCGCTCGCGCCGGCTGGTCGCGCCGGCCGGCGGCGGCGTGCGGCCGACCTCGGATCGGGCTCGCGAGGCCGTCTTCGCCTCGCTCGGCGACGTCATGGGCGCGCGCGTGCTCGACCTCTTCGCCGGCTCCGGGGCGCTCGGGCTGGAGGCGCTCTCGCGCGGCGCCGCCTCATGCCTGTTCGTCGAGCGCGACCGGGCGGCGCTCGACGCGCTGCGCGCGAACGTCGCGGCGCTCGGGGAGGCGGAGGCCGCGACCGTGCGGCGCGGCAGCGCGCCGCGCGTGCTCGCGGGCCTCGCCGAGGCCGGTGACGCCTTCGACCTCGTGCTGCTCGACCCGCCCTACGCGGACCTGCCGCGCCTTGTGGACCGGCTCGGGCGAGACGTGCCGCGGGTGCTCGCCCCGGGCGGGCGCGTGGTGCTCGAGACGGCCGCCGACCAAGAGGCGGCGCTGCCCGGCCTCGAGGCCTCCTACAATCGTCGCGTCGGAGCCGCCCGGCTCCGCATCCTGTCCCGCGCATGAGCCAGCGGATCGCCATCTGCCCCGGGTCCTACGACCCCGTCACGCTCGGCCACGTCGACGTCATCCGGCGTGCCGCCGCGATGTTCGACGAGGTCGTCGTCGGCGTCGTGCGCCGGCCCAAGCACAAGGAGCCCCTGATCCCCGCGGACACGCGCGTCGCGCTGCTCGAGGAGTCGCTCGCCGACGTTCCGAACGTGCGCGTCGAGCCGTTCGCGGACCTCGTCGTCGACTTCGCCCGCAGCAAAGGCGCCTGCGCGCTCGTGAAGGGCCTCCGGGCCGTCTCGGACTTCGAGTGGGAGTTCCAGATGCAGCACCTCAACAAGCACCTCGCGCCCGACATCGAGACCGTCTACCTGGCGGCCTCGAACCCGTACACCTTCGTGTCCTCGAGCGGGATCCGCGAGATCGCGGCGTTCGGCGGGGACATCGGGGGCCTCGTGCCGCCCTGCGTCGTCCGGTGGTTCGTGGAGAATCCGGTATCGCGTACCCTGTAAGGGAGACCTGATGGATGTCCTCGTACTGATCGACAAGCTCGACGAGCTCGTGCACAACGCCAAGGCCGTCCCGCTGACGGACCAGGTGCGCATCGACCGCGAGGAGATCTGGGAGATCCTCGACCAGATGCGCGCGACGATCCCGGACGAGATCAAGCAGGCGCGCTGGATCGTGAAGGAGCGCCAGGAGATGCTCGGAGAGGCCAAGCGCGAGGCGGAGCGCATCGTCGTCGAGGCCCGCGAGATCGCGCAGCGCGAGGCGTCGCAGCAGGAGGTCGTGCGCCTCGCCGAGCGGCAGGCGCAGGAGATCCTCGAGAACGCACGCGCCCGCGAGCGGGAGATCCGCCTCGGCGCGGAGGACTACGCCGACGAGATCCTCGGCACGCTCGAGACGAACCTCGGCAAGTTCCTCGGCGCCGTCCAGCGCGGCCGCGGCCAGCTCGCGAGCTCGTCGCCGGATCGCACCGAGGGCGGCTCCGCGCAGTTCACCGAGATCACCACCTAGCCGCTCCGCGGCCGCCGGCATGATCGACATCGCGCAGCTCCGGCTCGAGCCGGGCGAGGAGCGCTCGGTCGAGGCGCCCGTCGCGCTGCCTGCGATCGCGATCGGCGGCGTCGACTACGCAGGCCCCGCCGCGCCCGTCGTGGCGCGCGTGGACCTGACCCGGATCGGCTCGGGCCTCCTGCTGCGCCTGCGGCTGGCGACCACGATCGGAGGGCCCTGCCACCGCTGCCTCGAGGAGGCGCACGTGCCGGTCGAGATCGACGCGCGCGAGTACCAGGCCGACGAGCCCGCCGCGGGCGCCGAGTCGGACGAGGTCTGCGACTACCTGCAGGGCGACGAGCTCGACGTCGCGACATGGGCGGCGGACGCCGTCGTGCTCGCGATGCCGCACAAGATCCTCTGCCGCGAGGACTGCCGTGGCCTGTGCCCGTCCTGCGGCGCGGACCTCAACGAGGGCCCGTGCACGTGCCCGCCGCCCGCCGGCGACGACCGCTGGGGGCCGCTGCGCGACCTGCTCGAGGGCGACGAGGCGCGATAGGCGCACGCCCGCCCGGCGTTCGCTACGCTGCGCGGCGCAATGGCGGTTCCCAAGCGGAAGACCTCGAAGGCCCGGCGCGACAAGCGCCGTGCGCAGCACAAGATCGCGAGCCCCGTGGTCGCGACGTGCGGCGTCTGCTCCGCGCCGAAGCTGCCGCACCGGGTCTGCCCGAGCTGCGGGACGTACCGCGGCCGCCGCTACGCCACCTCCGGCGCCGCGCTCTCCTAGCGCCATGCCGGCGCGGGTCGCGGTCGACGCGCTGGGCGGCGACGACGCGCCCGCCGCGGTCGTGCGCGGGGCGCTCGACGCCGTGGCGTCCGACCCGGACCTCGAGGTCCTCCTGGTCGGCGACCCCGCGCTGATCGGCGCCGCGGCCCGGGACTCCGAGCGCGTCCGCGTCGTGCCGGCCGCAGCGGCGGTGGCGCAGGACGCGGACCCGGCCGAGGCCGTGCGCGCGGACCCGCCCCCGTCGGTCGCGGCGGCGGCGCGGCTCGTGCGCGACGGCGAGGCCGACGCGCTCGTCTCGGCCGGTCACTCCGGGGCCACGCTGGCCGCGGCCGTCCTGCTCGTCGGGCGCGCCCCGGGCGTGTCCCGCCCGGCGCTGGCCGCGGTGCTGCCGGGCGCGACGGGCCCGACGGTGCTGGTCGACGCCGGCGCGAACATGGACGCGACGGCGCGCCAGCTGCACGAGTTCGCGCACCTCGGCTGCGCGTTCGCCGAGGACGTGCTCGGTGTGCGCGACGCGACCTGCGGCTTGCTGGCGATCGGCGAGGAGCCCGGCAAGGGCGACCAGCGGGTCAAGGAGGCGCACGCCCTGATCGCCGCCGACCCCGCGCTGCGCTACCGGGGCAGCGTCGAGGGCCGCGACGCCCTCACCTCGAAGGTCGACGTGATCGTCGCCGACGGCTTCGCCGGCAACGTGCTCCTGAAGACCTGCGAGGGCACGGCGCGGGAGGCGTTTCGGCGCGTCCGGGCCGAGGCCACGGGTCCGCGCGCCGCGCTCGGCGGGCTGCTCCTGCGGCCCGCGCTCCGGCGCGTCCGCGACGACCTCGACCCGGACACCTACGGGGGCGCGCACCTGCTCGGCGCGCGCGGCGTCGCGGTCGTCGCGCACGGCGCGGCGCGGCCGCACGGGATCGCGCAGGCGTGCCGCTACGCGGCCGAGGGCGTGCGCGCCGGGCTGCCCGACCGGATCGCCGCGCGCATGGCCGCGCTCGGAGGGTGAGGCGGCCGGAGCCGCCTGCTACTGTCAGCCCGTCCACGGGACCATCACCGAAGGGGAAGACAGTGGCTGAGCGAGCTGAGGTTCTGGCGAAGGTGCAGGAGATCCTGATCGAGCGCCTGGACGTGGATCCCGATGCGATCACCGAGGGCGCGCACATGCGCGACGACCTGCAGGCCGACTCGCTCGACCTGGTCGAGCTGATCATGGACCTCGAGGAGAACTTCGGCGTGAAGATCTCCGACGAGGAGGCCCAGTCGATCGGCACCGTCGGCGAGGCCGTCGACTTCATCGTCACCCGCGCTGACTAGCCCCGCGGGGCCGATCGCCGCGCTGCTCGACGGGCTCCCGCCCGAGCTGCGCCGGCGCGCGCTCACGCACGCGAGCTGGGCGGCGACGCCCGGCGACTCCTACGAGCGGGACGAGCTGCTCGGCGACGCCGTCCTCGACCTGGCCCTCGGCGCGCACCTGATGGCCGTGCTCCCGGATGCCCCCGAGGGCGAGATCTCGCGCGTCAAGAACCAGCTGCGCTCCGGCCGCTTCTGCGCCGTCGTGGCGCGCAACGAGGGCCTCGGCGAGCGCATGGCGGCGCTCGTCGAGGGCACGCCGCACGCGCGGGCCGGGCGCACGCTGATGACCAGCCGGGGGGTCCTCGCCGACCTCGCGGAGTCCGCGCTCGGCGCGATCTTCCTCGCGCGTGGCTGGGAGGCCGCGCGCGACGCGGCCGTCGCCGCCTTCGCGCCGCTGCTCCCGCACGCGCTCGACCCGGGCGTCGACCCGAAGACGGCGCTGCAGGAGGCCGGGCAGCGTCAGGGGCGCCGTGTAGCGTACGAACTCGTGGAGGAAACGGGACCAGCGCACGCGCGGCACTTCCGCGTCCACGCGCTCCTCGACGGCCGCGTGGCGGGCGTCGGCGAGGGCGGCTCGCGGCGGACGGCCGAGCAGGCGGCGGCGCGCCGCGCCCTGCGCGACCTCGAGGGCGGGGTCGGCGCGTGAGGCTCACGCGCATCCGCATCAAGGGCTTCAAGAGCTTCGCCGACGAGACCGAGCTCGTCTTCGACCGCGGCGTCGGCGTGATCGTCGGCCCGAACGGGTCGGGCAAGTCGAACATCGCCGAGGCGCTGCGCTGGGCGATGGCGTCGCAGGCGCCGAGCGAGGTGCGCGTGGCCAGCGGCCTCGACGTCCTCTTCTCCGGCTCCGAGGGTCGCGCCGCCGCCGGCGTCGCCGAGGTCGAGCTCGTGCTCGAGGACGAGGGCGGGGTCGCTCCCGGCGGGCGCCCCGAGCTGTCCGTGATGCGGCGGTTGTCGCGCGACGGCGAGAGCGCGTACCTCCTGAACCGGATGCCGGTGCGCCGGCTCGACGTGCACGAGGTGCTGGCCGACGTCGGGCTCGGCCGCGACAGCCACGCGATCATCGGCCAGAACCAGGTCGACCAGGTCCTGCTCGCCAGCCCGTCGGCACGACGCGGCCTGATCGAGGAGGTCGCCGGCCTCGGCAAGTACAAGCGCCGCCGGGTGCGGGCGCAGCAGAAGCTGAACCGGGTCGAGCGCCACCTTGTGGAGGCGCGCGCCCGCCAGGCCGAGATCCACGGGCGCCTGCGCCCGCTCGCCCTGCAGGCGTCGGCGGCCGAGCGCGCCGCGCTGCTCGAGTCCGAGCTGCTCGAGCTCCGGCTCGAGCTGGTGCTGAGCGCGATCGCCGAGCAGCGCCGCGACCGGCAGGCCCGCCAGGCCGACATGCGCGCGGCGCGCGAGGCGCAGGCCGCGCTCGACCAGGCCGCCGAGGCCGTGGTGCAGCGCCGCCAGGCGGCCGAGCAGGCCCTCGGCGCGCTGGTCACGGAGCAGGAGGCCGCCTCGCGGCTCCTGCAGCGGCTCGACGCCGCCGTGGAGCGCCTGCGCGACCGGGTGCTGCAGCTCGGAGAGCGGCGCGAGGAGTTCGCCGCCGACGCGGAGCGTCTGCGCGCGCGCGCCGCGCGGCTGATCGACGAGGCCGCGACGACCGCGAGCGCCGCCGCCGGCGTCGAGATGGACGCCGAGCGCGAACGCGCCGAGCTCGCCGCGGACCCGGACGACAGCGGCCTCGAGGAGCGCTACGCGGCGGCCGTGCAGGCCGCCGAGGCCGCCCTCGCGGCCGCGCTTGAGGCGCGTCGTGCCGAGGCCGAGCACGAGGGCCGCCTGGCCCGCGCGGGCGCCGAGGCCGCCGAGCACGGCGAGCGCGCCGCCGCCGCCGTCCAGCGCCGCGCGGAGCTCCAGGCGGGCGTCGGCGAGCGCGACGAGGCGCGCCGGCTCGCCCAGGCCGCGCTCGAGGACGTGGAGGCCCGCCTGGCCGACGCGCGCACAGGGCTGGCCGCGCTCGAGCGCGCCGAGCACGCGGCCCGCACCGCCGCCGACGGCCTGCGCGGGGCCGAGGCGGAGGCGCGCGCCGCTGCGGCCGCCGCCGACGCGCGCGCCCAGTCGGCGCAGGCGCGGCTCGAGGAGCTGCGCCGCGCCGTGGAGCGCGGCGACGGGCTCGACCGCTCGCTGGGGCTCCTGCGCGAGCGCGGCATCGCGATCGTCGCCGACCGGATCCGGCCCGCGGCGGGCCTCGAGCGGGCGGTCGCGGCCGTGCTCGGCTGGCGCGCCGCCGAGGCCGTCGCCGGCGCGGCCGAGGACGCCGTCGACCTGCTCGCGGACGACGCGCTGGAGGGTGCGGCGCTGCTCTGCCTCGATCGCCTCCCGGCGCGTGCGGCCGAGGGCCCCGGCGTACCCCTCGCCGGCCGGGTGGAGATGGTCGGCGAGGTGCCGGCCGGCCTGCTCGATGGCGTGCTGCTCGTCGACCGGCCCGAGGACCTGCTGGCCGTGCGCCGCGGCATCGGGGTCCTCGCCGACGGCCGCGGGTTCGACGCGGATCGCGGCATCGCGTTCCGCAGCGGCGACGCCGCCGGCCGCGCGCTGGCGCGCCGCCGCGACCTCGAGGGCCTGGAGCGCGAGGCTCGCATCGCGCAGGACGGCGGCGAGGCCGCCACGCGGGCGCTCGTGGCGGCCGCGCAGGCGCGCGAGGCGGGGGAGGGTGACGAGGCGCGCACGCGCGCCGAGGTCGTCGCCGCCCGCGACGCGGCGACGGCGCTCGAGCGCGACCTGGCCGAGGCGCACCGCGAGGCCGACCGGCTCGCCCGTGCCGACGAGGCGACGGCGGAGCGTCTGCGCACCGCCCACGAGGAGGCCGACCGCTCCGAGGCCGCCGCCGCGGCCGCGGCGACCGAGGTGGACGCGCTGACGCGCGGCCTCGACGCGCTCGCGCAGCGCGTCGCGGAGCGCACCGCCGAGCACGAGGCCGCGGAGGCCGCGCGGCTCGCCCTGCAGGGCGAGGTCGCCGACCGCCGGGGTCGCCGCGCCGCCTCCGAGGAGCGCGTGGAGCGCGCCCGCCTCGAGGGTGCGCGGCTGCGCCAACTCGCCTCCGACCAGGAGCGCGAGGCCGAGCGCGCTGCGAAGGGCGCCGAGCGCCTGCAGGCCATCGTCACGCGGCTGCCGCACGCGGTCGCCGTGATCGACGCCGCGCTGGCCGCGGCGGAGCGCCACCGCGAGCCCGCCCGCGCCGCCACCCGCGCCGGCGAGCAGCGCGTGGCCGAGCTCGGAGAGGAGCTGCGCGCCTGCGCCGAGCAGGACGCCCGGCTCGGCGCGGAGCGCCGCGACGGCGCGGGGCGCGTCGCCGCCCTCGGCGTCGAGCTCGAGCGCTGCGAGGAGCGGCTCGCGGACCTCGCGGAGCGCCGTCGCCAGCTGGTCGAACAGCGCGGGGGCGAGGCGGGCGAGGTCGTCGACCACGTCGACCCCCTGCCGGAGGACGAGCGGATCGCGCGCGAGGGCAAGGTCGAGCGGCTCGAGCGGCGGATCGCGCAGCTCGGCGCCGTCAACCCGCTGGCCAAGGAGGCCTACGAGGAGGCCAAGGCGGAGGCCGAAGACGTCAACGCGCAGATCGCCGACCTCGAGCGCAGCGTGGCTGAGCTGCGCACGCTCGTGCGCGAGCTCGGCCGCGAGATCCGCGACCGCTTCGCGTCGACCTACGAGACCGTGGAGCGCGGCTTCGCGGAGGTGATCGCGACGCTCTTCCCCGGCGGCAGCGGGCGCCTGCGCCTGGTCGAGCCGGCCGAGGTGGTCGCGCTCGAGGATGGCGAGGATGCGGCCGATTCGGACCCCGAGGCCGCGGCCGACGCCGACCCGGACGATCCCGACGCCGTCGAGGAGGCGCCCGAGCCGGGCGTCGAGCTCGAGGTGCAGCCCGCCGGCAAGCGGATCCGCTCCCTGACGGTCCTCTCCGGCGGCGAGAAGTCGATGGCGGCGCTCGGCTTCACCTTCGCGCTGATGCTGGCGCGCCCGAGCCCGTTCTACGTGCTCGACGAGGTCGACGCCGCCCTCGACGAGGTCAACATCGACCGCTTTCTCGAGCTCGTCGACCGCTTCCGCGACCGCGCCCAGTTCATCGTGATCACGCACCAGGCGGGGACCATGGAGGCCGCCGACGCGCTCTACGGCGTGTCGATGCCCGGCAACGGCGTCTCGCAGGTGATCTCGCGGCGTCTGCCGCGCGGCGGCTCCGGCGACGGGGCTCGGCTCGGCGCGGCGCCGTCCGCCGCCGCCTAGGCTGGGGCCATGGCCGACCCGGCGCAGATGTTCAGCGGGCTCGGGGACGTCGCCGTCCCGGAGCCGGAGGCCGCGCCCGCCGGGGAGGGCGGCGGCTTCTTCCGCCGCCTCGTCGACGGACTGTCGAAGTCGTCACGCGCCCTGACGGGGCAGATCCAGCAGATCGCCTTCGACCCGGACGACAGCGAGGCGTGGGAGCGCCTCGAGGAGGCGCTGCTCCTCGCCGACTGCGGCGTGCCCGCCACGGTCGAGATCATCGGCCGGCTCGAGGCGCGCGCCGCCAGCGGCGCGCTCGCGCCCGGCGCGGACCTCGCGCCCGCGCTCGCGGAGGAGGTCGCGGACATGCTGGCGGGCGCCGAGGCCCGCATCGACGTGTCTGCGCGACCGACGGTGATCCTGATGGTCGGCGTCAACGGCACCGGCAAGACGACGACGGTGGGCAAGCTCGCCGAGCACCTGCGCCGCGCCGGCCTCGGTGTGGTGGTTGCCGCCGCGGACACGTTTCGCGCCGCCGCCGACGAGCAGCTCGAGGCGTGGGCGCAGCGCGCGGACGCCGATTTCGTCGGCTCCGCGCACGGACAGGACCCTGCGGCCGTGGCGTACGACGGCATCGAGGCCGCCGTGGCGCGCGGCCGCGACGTGGTCCTCGTCGACACGGCCGGCCGCCTGCAGACGCAGGTCGGCCTGATGGACGAGCTGGCGAAGATCCGCCGTGTGATCGCGGGCCGACTCGACGGCGCGCCGCACGAGACGCTGCTGGTCGTCGACGCCACCACCGGGCAGAACGGCCTCGTGCAGGCCCGCCAGTTCTCAGAGGCGACGCCCCTGACCGGGATCGTCCTGACCAAGCTCGACGGCACCGCCAAGGGCGGCATCGCGCTCGCGATCGCCCGCGAGCTCGGCGTGCCGATCAAGCTGATCGGCGTCGGCGAGACGCTCGACGATCTGCGGCCGTTCGACGCGGACTCGTTCGCGCGCGCCCTGCTCGGCCTCGGCGAGGGCTAGGTCGGCCCCTCCCGGGCGCCCTGCGAAGAGCCCACCGATGGCGCCCCCCGTCCTCGTCTGGCTGCGCCGCGACCTGCGCCTCGACGATTCGCACGCGATCGGCGCGGCCCTCGCGCACGGCGGCCCGCTGGCCTTCCTGTACGTGCTCGATCCCGCGATGAAGGCGCGTGGGGTGGGGCATGCGCAGCTCGGCTTCATCGTCGAGGGCCTCGGCGACCTGCACGGCCGTCTGGCCGAGCGCGGCGGCGGGCTGATCGTGCGCCGCGGCGACAGCGTCGGGCATCTCGTCGAGGTCGCCCGCGAGCTCGGCGTCGAGCGCGTCTGCGCGAACCGCGACGAGGAGCCCATGGCGGGGATCGTCGAGCGCGCCGCCGAGGAGGCCCTGCGCGCGATCGGAGTCGAGCTGGTCGTCGTCGACGACGAGGTCAACGTGCCACACGAGCTCGTGCTGACGAAGGAGGGCCGTCCCTGCCGCACCTACTCGGCCTACGCGCGCTCCGTGCGGCGCGTCCTCGCCGAGCTGCCGGCGCCGCCCGTCGAGCACGACCTCGCCGGGCGCCTGCACGCCGTGCCGGCGCCGGAGATCCCGAGCGTCGAGACCCTGGTGGGGCGCGCCGTCCGCCATCGCGCGGACGTGCCGGGCGGCGAGACGCACGCGCTGCAGCGCCTGCGCGCGTGGCGTGACGAGGGCTTCCTCGCCCGCTACGCCGACGACCGCGACCTCGTCGCCGAGCCCGATGCGACGTCGCGGCTGTCGGCGTACCTGCGCCAGGGGATGCTGTCCCCGCGACGCGCGCTGCAGGTCGCCGACCGCGCGAGCGCGCCCAAGTGGGCGAGCGAGCTGCTCTGGCGCGACTGGTTTAAGTACGTCCTGCACCACCACCCGGACCTCGACACGCATTGCGTGGACGCGCGCTTCGACCGGATCGACTGGACGGGCACCGACGAGCACTTCGAGGCGTGGACGCGGGGCGAGACCGGCTACGGGATGGTCGACGCGGCGATGCGCCAGCTCGCGGAGACCGGCAACATCGCCAACCGCGCGCGGATGGTGGCGGCCTCCTTCCTCGTCAAGGACCTCCACGTCGACTGGCGCCGTGGTGAGCAGTGGTTCCGGCGGCACCTCGCCGACGGCGACCTCGCCTCGAACGCGGGTTCGTGGCAGTGGGTGTCGGGCACCGGGCTCGACGCCGCCCCGTACTTCCGGATCTTCAACCCGGACCTGCAGGAGCGGAAGTTCGACCCGGCGGGCGCCTACGTCGCGCGCTGGGCACCCGACTCGCCGGGTCTCCTGCGCATCGTCGACCACGCGGTCGAGCGCGACGTCACCCTCGCCGCCTACAAGGCGGTCGCCGCCGAGCTCGAGGACCCGTACGCCTGAGGCTCAGGCGGCGCGGTCGCCGAAGCGCTCGGGGTAGAGGCGCACGCACAGCTCCTTCGCCTTGCCGTGCTCGGCCTCCACGAGGCGCTTGCCGAAGAGCGCACGCAGGTTGCGGTCGAAGGCGCCGATGAAGCGGCCCGAGGCGCTCGACTGCGTCTCCAGCTCGAGGCGGATCTGCGGCGGGCCGAGCGGGAAGCGCAGGCGGTCCCAGCACAGCTCGACGCGGTGCAGGCCCTGCACGTACTCATGGCTCGAGCGGCGGTTCTCGAGCTCGCCGATCACCGCCAGCTCGGGCAGCGCGCCGAGCACGCCCCGGACCTTCTTGTGCAGCTTCGCCGCGTGCAGCATCTCCGCCATCTCGGCGCCGTCGGCGGGGATGTGGTCGACGGGGAACTCGATCTCCTCGCGTTCGCGGGCGTGGTCCTCGCGGCGGACCGACGGCCCCTTCCAGGTGAAGAACGGCGTCGGCGTGTTCGACTGGCGGCGGATCCTGAGCGAGCAGCCCGCCATGCGCAGCGCCAGCGACGGCGTGTCGAAGAACGTGTCGCGGATGTCGAAGATCGCGCTCGTGGCGAGAACGAATGAGGCGAGCTCCGCGGGGACGACCAGCGGCTCGTCGCCCGTGTAGAGGTACTGGAGCTCGATTTCCATTCCGCGCCTGTATCTAAGCATTCGGAGCGGCGGCCGGTCGCGGCCGACGCCGTATGATCCGAGGGCCGGCAGGGCCGGCGCGAACCCATGCTGGACTCCCTTTCCGACCGCCTCTCCGACGCTCTCGGCGACCTCCGCTCGCGCGGGCGGCTGTCCGAGGAGGACGTCAACGCCGCGGTCCGTGAGATCCGCCTCGCCCTGTTGGAGGCGGACGTCAACTTCGACGTCGTCAAGTCGTTCACCGCCACCGTCAAGGAGCGCGCGCTCGGGGCCGAGGTCTCGGAGAGCCTGACCCCGGGCCAGGAGGTCGTCAAGATCGTCCACGAGGAGCTGACCAGCCTGATGGGCGGAGGCTCCTCCAAGCTCGAGCTGAAGGGCCAGCCGGCCGTCATCCTGGTCTGCGGCCTGCAGGGCTCCGGCAAGACGACCACCTGCGGCAAGCTCGCGCGGCTGATCGCGCAGCAGGGCAAGCGGCCCGCGCTGGTGGCCTGCGACGTCTACCGGCCCGCGGCCATCCAGCAGCTCGTGACGGTCGGCGGCCAGGCGGACGTGCCCGTCTACGAGCGCGGCGCGGACGCCGACCCGGTCGAGATCGCGGCGTGGGGGATCGAGCAGGCCAAGCAGGAGGGCCGTGACGTCGTCATCGTCGACACCGCGGGCCGCCTCACCGTCGACACCGAGCTGATGGGCGAGCTCGTGCGCATTCGCGACGCCGTGCGCCCGTCCGACACGCTGCTCGTGCTCGACGCGATGACGGGCCAGGCCGCCGTCAACACCGCCCAGGCCTTCCAGGAGGCGATCGACTTCGACGGCCTGATCATGACCAAGCTCGACGGCGACGCCCGCGGCGGCGCCGCCTTGTCGGTGCGCGCGATCACGGGCGTGCCGATCAAGGTCATCACGACCGGCGAGAAGCTCGACCAGGTCGAGGAGTTCCACCCGGACCGGCTGGCCTCCCGCATCCTCGGGATGGGCGACGTCCTGAGCCTGATCGAGAGGGCCGAGCAGCTCGTCGACAAGGAGAAGGCGGAGGAGCTCGAGCGCAAGATCCGCAAGTCGGAGTTCGGCCTCGACGACATGCTCGAGCAGCTGCACTCGATCCGGAAGATGGGCTCGCTCAGCTCGGTGCTCGGGATGCTGCCGGGCGTCGGCAAGCAGCTCAAGAACGCGAACGTCGACGACGCGCAGCTCGACCGGGTGGAGGCGATCATCCTCTCCATGACACCCGCGGAGCGCCGCGATCCCCGCATCATCAACGGGTCACGGCGGGCGCGCATTGCGGCCGGCTCGGGGCGCACCGTGACCGAGGTCAACGCCCTGATCAAGCAGCACCAGCAGATGAAGAAGATGATGAAGAGCTTCGCGGGCGGCAAGGGCCGCATGCCGAAGCTGCCGCCGGGCATGGAATTGCCGCCCGAGTTGAAGGGGTAGGGTAGGATCCCGCCGTGGTCAAGATCCGCCTCGCACGCTTCGGCTCGAAGAAGAACCCGATCTACCGCATCGTCGTCGCCGACGAGCAGACGCCGCGCAACGGCCGCGCGCTGGAGTCGATCGGGCGCTACAACCCGCAGGTCGAGCCCTCCCTGATCGAGATCGACGAGGCTCGCGCCCGCCACTGGCTGAGCGTCGGCGCCCAGCCGTCGCAGCCCGTCCGGCGCCTCCTGCAGAAGCAGGGCATCGTCTAGCCGATGGGGGCCGCATCGCCCCCGAAGGACGTCCGGGAGCTCTGCGAGTACCTCGTCCTCGGTCTGGTCGACGAGCCCGAGCAGGTCAACGTCACCGTCGAGATGACCGACGACGCGATCGTGTTGCGCGTGATCGTGGCGCCCGAGGACCGCGGCAAGGTGATCGGCAAGGGCGGCCGCGTCGTGCGCGCGATCCGCAGCGTGGTGCGCGCGGGCGCCGTCAAGAGCGGCCGCCGCGTGCTCGTCGAGGTCGACGAGACCCCCGCCGCGGCATGACCCGGGCGCACCCGTGGCGGCCCGAGCGGGTGCGGGTGGGCACGGTCGGCCGGGCGCACGGCCTCGACGGTTCGTTCCGGGTCGCCGACCCGTGCGGCTGGTGGCCGTTCGCGCCGGGCTCGGCGGTCCTCGTCGACGGCGAGTCGCGTGCGGTGGCGGCCGCCAAGGGCGACGCGCTCGCGCCCGTGATCGCGCTCGAGGGGGCGCGTGACCGCACGGCCGCCGAGGCGCTGCGCGGCCGCGCGCTCGAGCTGGCCGGCGCGGACGTGCCCGAGCCCGAGCCGGGCGCGTGGTACCGCTTCGACCTCGTCGGCTGCACCGTGGCCTGGCCCGACGGGCGCGAGCTCGGTCTCGTGGAGGCCGTCGAGGACGGCGTCGCGCACGACC
>JAURLF010000243.1 GCA_030831375.1 Gaiellales bacterium
CGAACACCGCTCGCAGCGACTCGCCGGCGCGCAGGGCGGCGCGCACGGCATCCTCGCCCGCGCCCTTCTCCGCGGCGAGGCGGACCACGTCCGGCCACGCGGCGGCCGGCACGGCGACGACGCCGTCGTGGTCGGCCACGATCATGTCGCCCGGCGCGACCTCGACGCCGCCGCATGGCACCGGCACGGCGTGGGCCGCGATCGAGGCGCGTCCCTGCGAGTCGCGCGGCGAGCGCCCGTCGCAGAAGGTCGCGAAGCCCATCGCGGCCAGCTGATCCGTGTCGCGGACCGGACCGTCCGAGACCACGCCGACGGCGCCGCGGGCGGTGGCGGCGGTGGCCAGCAGCTCGCCCCAGATGGCGGCGGCGGAGACCGTCCCGATCACGACCACCGCACCCGCGGGGATGGCGTCGACCGCGGCGACCTCGCCGGCATACGGGTCCTCGGGGGCACCGGGGGCGTCGACCGCCTGCAGCGTGTGCGCGGCGCCGATCGCGGCCATGCCCGGCGCGAGCTGGGCGACCCGCGGATCGAGGACGCGACCGGCGAGGCCGAGCCGGTCGAGGCAGTCCGAGGCCGTCGCGGCCGACAGGGCGGATCCGGCGGGCTCGGGCATCGCCCTATAGTACGGCCATGCCTGGCCACCGGGTCGATCGTCTCGCCGCCCCGGAGGTGCGGGCCCTCGCCGCCGCCGGCGCGCCGGCGCTGTGGGCGGTCGGCTCGACCGAGCAGCACGGCGACCACCTCGTGACCGGCTTCGACCGCTTCAGCGCGGAGGCCGTCTGCGTCGGCGCGGCCGAGCGTGCGGGGATCGACGTCGCGCTGCTGCCCCCGCTCCCCTTCGGCGCCTCGGACCACTGGCTGCCGCTCGGGGCGACCTGGTCGCTGCGCGCCGCCACGCTGGTCGACGTGCTCGCCGACGTCGCCCGCTCCGCCGACCAGGCGGGCTTCCGGCGGCTGGTGATCGTCAACGGCCACGCCGGCAACATCGGCCCCGGCCTGACGGCGCTCGCCGAGACGGGAGCGGGCGGCTGCCGCGTCGAGTTCGTCTCCTACTGGACCCTGGTGGACGCCCCCGAGGCGCGCGCCCTCTCGCCTCGCGACCAGGGCGGCGTCGGCCACGCCGGCGAGGTCGAGACCTCGATCGCGCTGCACCTCGGCGGGCTCGCCGTCGACGAGCGCCTGCCGGCCCCGGCGGGCAAGGCCCTCGACGAGGGTCCCGGCTCCCCCGACCCCGTGGCGCGCCTGCCCCGCCCGCTCGAGGAGGCGCCGAGCGGCGTCTACGGCGACCCCGGCGGTGCCACGGCGGAGCTCGGCATGCTGGTGATGGAGCAGGCGATCACGCGCCTCGCTGCTCGGCTGACCACGTGATCGGCCTCGTCGTCAACCCCGTCGCCGGGCTCGGTGGCGCGGTCGGTCTGAAGGGCACGGACGGCATGGTCGACGAGGCCCTCGCCCGCGGCGCGGTGCCGCGGGCGGGCGAGCGCGCCGTGCTCGCGGTGCGGGCCCTGCCCGCCGATGTGCCGCTCGCCGCCGCCGCCGGCGCGATGGGGGCCGACGCGGTGCGCGCGGCCGGGCGCGAGCCCGCGCTGATGGTGGACGGCGGCGATGGCGCGACCACGGCCGACGACACCCGCCGCGCGGCCCTCGACCTCGCCGAGGCCGGATGCGAGCTGATCCTGTTCGCCGGGGGCGACGGCACCGCCCGCGACGTCTGCGCCGCGATCGGCGATCGCGTCCCCGCCCTCGGCGTGCCCGCGGGCGTCAAGATCCAGAGCGCGGCCTTCGCGGAGTCGCCGCGGCGCGCGGGCGAGCTCGCGGGCGCCTGGCTGACCGGGCGCCGCCGCGAACGGGCCGCGGAGGTCGTGGACCTCGACGAGGAGGCCGTCGGCGCGGGTCGGGTCGGCCCGCGCCTCTACGGCACGCTGCGCGTGCCGCTTGGGCCCGGGCTGGTGGCCAGCGCGAAGTCGCCGAGCCACGACGAGGACCCGGCGGCGGTGAACGGGATCGCCGCCCGCATGGTGGAGCGCATCGGCGACGGCACCGCCATCCTCGGCCCCGGCACCACCGTCGCCGCCATCGGCCGCGACCTCGACCTCGAGACGACGCTCGTCGGCGTCGACCTCGTCCGCGGCGGCGCGCTGGTCCTGCGGGACGCCTCCGAGCAGGAGCTCCTCGAGGCCCTCGACGGCGATGGCGCGACCGTCGTGGTGACACCCATCGGCGGGCAGGGGTTCGTGCTCGGCCGGGGCAACCAGCAGATCTCCCCGGCCGTCCTGCGGGCGGCCGGGATCGGTCGTTTGACCGTCGTGGCCACCCCTGCCAAACTCGCCGTGCTGGGTGGCCGACCGTTGATCGTCGATACCGGCGATGACGCGACGGATGCCGAGCTCCGCGGCTGGCACCGGCTGGTCACGGGGTACGACGAGGAGACGATCTACAGGGTGGAGTGAGGACATGCCGCATCCGTACATCCCCAACTCGGCGCCCGAGGTCCGCCGCGAGATGCTCGACGCCATCGGCGTCGACTCCGTCGAGGACCTCTATCGCCCGATCCCGTCGGAGCTGCGCTTCAAGGGCCGCCTGCCGCTCGAGGAGGGCATCCCCGAGGAGGGCCGCCTGCGCCGCCACGTGGAGGGCATCCTGCGCCGCAACACGCCGACCACGGACGTCCTCAGCTTCCTCGGCGCCGGCTGCTACCAGCACGAGGTCCCGGCCGTCTGTGACGAGATCAACCGCCGCGGCGAGTTCGTCACCTCCTACGCCGGCGACGTCTACGGCGACCACGGGCGCCTGCAGGCCCTGTGGGAGTTCCAGGACGTGTTCGCCGAGCTGATCGAGATGGACGTCGTCACCACCCCGAACTACGACTGGTCGACGGCCGCCGCGATGTGCCTGCGCAGCAGCGTGATGCTGACGGGCCGCCGGCGTGTCCTGGTCCCCGCCGCGCTGCTCCTCGACCGCCGCCTCGTCTTCCAGGACTACCTGGCCCACGACGTGCAGGTCGACGAGATCCCCTTCGACGAGGCCACGGGCCTGATCGACCTCGCGGCCCTGCGCGGCGCGATCGGCGACGACGTCGCCGCCGTCTACGTCGAGTACCCGAACGCCCTCGGGGTGATCGAGCACCAGGCCGGCGAGATCGTCGAGATCGCCCACGAGCACGGGGCCATGGCCGTGGTCGGCGCCGACCCCTCGGGCCTCGGCGTGCTCGCCTCGCCGGGTTCGCTCGGCGCGGACTTCGCCGTCGGCGACCTGCAGCCGCTCGGCATGCACATGTCCTACGGCGGCGGCCTCTCCGGGTACATCGGCTGCCGCAACGACGCCGAGGTGATCGAGTCGCTGCCCGTCTTCATCTTCGCGAAGACGGACACCCTCGAACCCGGCCAGCACGGCTTCGGCTACCTCAACTTCGACCGCACGCACTACGTCAAGCGCGGCGAGGGCTCCCAGAACGGCGGCACCACGACCGCCCTGTGGGCGATCACGGCGGCCGCCTACCTCGGGCTGCACGGGCCCGAGGGCATGCGCGAGCTCGGCGAGGGCCTCCTGCAGCGGACGCGCTACGCCGCCGACCGCATCGGCGCCCTCCCGGGCGTCACGGCGCCCCGCTTCTCGGGCGCCAGCCTCAAGGAGTTCGTCGTGACGTACGACGCGCACGACGTCGCGAGCGTCGACGCGGCCCTGCGCGAGCGGGGCATCTTCGGCGGCAAGGACCTCTCGGTCGACTTCCCCTCGCTCGGGCGCTCGTCGCTGTGGGCGGTCACCGAGGTCCACACGAAAGACGACATCGACCGCCTGGTCGCGACCCTCGGGGAGGTGCTCGCATGAGCCCGCAGTTCCAACAGGCCCGCTGGAGCGAGCCGCTCCTGTCCGAGCTCGGCACCCCGGGCGAGCGCGGCTACGTGCCGACCGCCCCGGAGGCGGAGATCGCGGCCCACGCCCCCGACCCCCTGACGGCGATCCCGCCGGCGTTCCGCCGCTCGGCGCCGCCGCGGCTGCCGCAGGTCGCCCAGCCGCAGCTCCTGCGCCACTTCTACCGCCTCTCGCAGGAGACCCTCGGCAACGACGTGGCCGTCGACTTCGGGCTCGGCACCTGCACGATGAAGTACTCGCCCAAGGTCAACGAGCACCTCGTGCGGATGCCCGAGGTGCAGGACCTGCACCCGGCCCAGCACGAGGACACCGTGCAGGGCATCCTCGAGGTCCTGTGGCGACTCGAGCAGATGCTGTGCGCGATCTCGGGCCTCGACCGCTTCACGCTGCAGCCCCCGTCGGGCTCGGCCGCGGTCTACACGAACGCCTCGATCGTGCGCGCGTACCACGCCTCCCGCGGCGAGGGCGAGCAGCGTGACGAGATCATCTCGTCGGTCTTCTCGCACCCGTGCGACCAGTCCGGTCCGTGGTCGGCCGGCTTCCAGGTCGTCGAGCTGTACCCGGGCCCCAACGGCTACCCCGAGCTCGACGCCCTCAAGGCGGCGCTCTCGAACCGCACGGCGGGCATCGTGATCACCAACCCCGAGGACACCGGCATCTACAACCCGCACATCGCGGAGTTCACCCGGCTCGTCCACGAGGCCGGCGGCCTCTGCGTGTACGACCAGGCCAACGCCAACGGCATCCTCGGCATCGCCCGCGCCCGCGAGGCCGGGTTCGATCTGTGCCACTTCAACATGCACAAGACGTTCTCGTCGCCGCACAACGGCATGGGCCCGGCGATGGGCGCCTCCGGCGTGAAGGAGGAGCTCGCGCGCTTCCTGCCGGCCCCGGTGGTGGAGAGGCGGGGCGACCGCTTCGAGCTCGACTGGAACCGCCCCGACTCGATCGGCAAGATCCGCAGCTTCGTCGGCAACGCGCAGATCGCGGTGCGCTCCTACGCGTGGATCCTGGCGCTCGGCCCCGACGGCATCCGCGAGGTCGCCGAGACCGCCGTGCTCAACGCCAACTACCTGGCCACCCGCCTGCGCGAGGTGCCCGGGATGTCCCAGCCCTACCCCACCTCCAATACGCCGATCGAGCAGTTCCGCTGGTCGCTCGAGGCGCTGCGCGAGGAGACGGGCGTCGGCTCCGCGGACATCTCCCGCAACCTCGCCGACTACGGGTTCCAGCCGGTGTTCGGCAGCCACCACCCGTTCATCGTCCCCGAGCCCCTCACCCCGGAGGCCTCGGAGTCCTTCTCCAAGGAGGACATCGACCGGTGGGCCGACGCGATGATCGACATCGCCAAGCGGGCGCAGGCCGACGCGGACGACGTCCTCGAGGGACCGTACCGGAACGCCTGCCGGCGGATCGACGCGGCCGCCCTCGATGATCCGGAGCGCTGGGTGCCGACGTCGCGGGTCGAGCGTGCGAAGGGCGCCGTCAAGGGCGACTAGCCCCCGCCGGTCCCCGCCGGCGGTTCAGAAGAAGGTGTGCACGGCGCCCGTCACGCGGCGCTCGGCGTCGACCAGCGGCAGCATGCGCCACTTGTCGAAGGCCGTGCACGGGTGGCTGACGCCGCAGCCCACGAGGTCGCCGACCTGCAGCCCGTCGGCCGCGGGACCGCGCAGGAAGGCGTGCTGGTCGTTGAGGGCGGTGATCGCGCACTCGCCGATCGCCTCGACGACCGCGTCGCGCGCCCGCCAGCGCGGCAGCGGCAGGTCGATGTCGAACGGCACATCGCGCTTGCCCATCCCGAGGATGGCGAGGCCGGGCTCGGGCTGCGAGAGCACGGCCGCCCACGCCTCGAGCGCAGGCACCAGCGCGCCGTCGCCGATCCGCCCCCGCTCGAACGGCGACAGGCGCCGGTAGAGGCCCTCGTCGTGCGTGACGGTGCAGCCCGAGCGCAGGACGAGCCGCACCGGCCGACCGATCTCGGGCCGCAGGACCGCGGCAACGCGGTCGAACCAGGCGCTGCCGCCGGCGCTCGCCACGACCTCGTCGGCTCCGTCGAGGAGCCCGGCAGCGGCGAAGCGCTCGACGGCGCCACGCACCTCGCCGAGGTAGGCGTCGACGCGGGCCTCCACCGCGGCGGGGTCGTCGCCGTGGATGTGCCCCTCCCAGCCGGCCACGCCGCTGAGGACGACGCCCGCGGCCGCGTGGGCGGCCGCGGCCGTCTCGTCGGCAGCGGCCGCGCCGCGCGCGCCAGCGCGTCCGTCGGGCATCCCGATCTCCACGAGCACCCGCACGGGCGGGTCGCCGTCGACACGGGCGGCGGCCAGCCGCTCGACCCCGGCCGCGGAATCCACGAGCAGCCAGACCTCCGACCCCTCGCGCTGGGCCGGGCCGATCCAGCCGAGCCCCGCCGCGTCGACGACCTCGTTGGCGATCAGGATGCGGGGCACGCCGAAGGCGGCGCAGACCCGCGCCTGCGCGATCGTGGCCACCGTGATCGCCCAGCAGCCGGCGTCGAGCTGCCGACGGAAGAGCTCCGGGGCCATCGTCGTCTTGCCGTGCGGGGCGAGCGAGGCGTCGTGCGCCGCGCACCAGGCCCGCATGGTGGCGATGTTGGCGGCGAGCGCGTCCTCGCGCAGGGCCAGCACGGGAAGCGGCAGATCGCCCGCGGGGACGGACCAGCCGCGCGCGCCCACGCTCGCGGGCGTCGGCGGCGGCTCGGCCGCCGGGAAGCCCTTGTAGCGCCAGTCGATCGGGTCGGCACCGAGCGCCGAGAGGGCCGCCTGATCCATGGCGCCAGTGTACGATCACCGCCGGAGGAGGGCGCATGGACCTGAAGGGCAGGAGCGCCGTCGTGACCGGCGGCGGCGGCGGCATCGGCAACGCGACCGTCGAGCTGCTGGGATCCCGCGGGGCGGCCGTCGCCTTCAACGACATCAAGCCGGAGCGCGCCGAGCCGGTGGCCGCCGCGCTGCGCGAGCGCGGCCTCGCCGTCGCGGCCGAGGTCGGCGACGCCGGCACCCCCGAGGGCGTCGACAGCCTCGTGTCGCTCGCCGAGCGCGAGCACGGGCCGGTCGACATCCTCGTGTGCAACGCCTTCGCCTGCGTCGCCGACGGCGTGGCCACGATGCCCCTCGACGACTGGCGCCACGACGTCGAGGGCACCCTCACGAGCGCCTTCATCGCCATCCAGCGCGTGCTGCCGGGCATGCTCGAGCGGGGCCGCGGCGCGATCGTCACCGTCGGTTCGGTCAACATGCGCGGCTACTACGGCGGCGAGGCGTACTCGGCGGCCAAGGCGGGCCTCGAGAGCCTGACCCGCGGCGTCGCCGTGCGCTACGGCCCGCGCGGCGTGCGCGCGAACATGGTGATGCCGGGCTC
>JAURLF010000244.1 GCA_030831375.1 Gaiellales bacterium
GGGCGGCCTCGCCCACGGCGAGCACGTCGAGGTGCTGCACGGCACGGCCTCCGCCCACGCGCGCGCCATCCTCCTCGACGGCGCGGGCATCCCCGAGGGCGGATCCGGCCTCGTGCAGCTGCGCCTCGAGCGGCCGCTGGCCGCACTGCGCGGCGACCGCGTCGTCCTGCGCCGCCTCGCGCCGCCCGGCACGATCGCCGGCGGCCGCGTCCTCGACCCGAGCCCGCCGCGCCACCACGGCGCGGACGCCGACCGAGCCCGCCTCGCCCTCTACGCGGCCGACGACCCGGTGGCGATCGCCCGCGGCGCGCTCGCGGGTGGCGCCGTACGGGCCTCCGATCTCGTCGAGCGCGGCCTGCTCGAGCCGGACGCCGCCGCGGCCGCCCTCGACGCCGTCGACGGCGTCGTCGCGCTCGGCGACTGGCGGCTCGCCGGCGCGTCCCACGCGGCCATCGCCCGCGCGGTCGGGGAGCGCCTCGCCGAGCGGCGCACCGCGCACCCGCACGACCCGGCGCTGCCCGTGGGAGCGCTCCTGCGGGCCACGCCGTGGCGCGACGCCCTCGTGGAGCGGCTCGTCGCCGACGGCGCCGTGGCCCGCGCCGAGGGTGGGCTCGTCCTGCCCGGCGCCGACCCCGCGGCCGTCCCCGAGGCCGCGCGCGGCCTCGTCGACGCGCTCGCCGCCGCGCCCTACGCCACGCACCGCGAGGCCGACCTCGTGGCCGCCCTCGACCTGCCCGCGGACGACGGCTGGGCGGTCCTCGCGCGCCTCGACCGGGACGGCCTGATCGCGCGGCTGCCCGGCGGGCTCGCCGTCGACCGCGCCGCCTACGACGCGGCCGTGCGCGTCGTGCGCGAGCGCTGCGCGGACGGCGGGTCGATCACCCTCGCCGAGCTGCGCGACGCGACGGCGTCGTCGCGCAAGGTGGCGCAGGCCCTGCTCGAGCGGATGGATGCGGACCGCCTCACGCGGCGCACCGGCGACACGCGGATCCTGCGCCGCGGCGCGGGCGGCTAGGGCCTACTGGGCGTTGCGGCGCGCGCGGCGCGCCTCGAACCCGGCGATCACGGCGAACAGCACCATGATCAGCACGATCATCCCGATGAAGAACTCGGTCACGTACTCCTTGTGCTCCTCCATGCCGGCCTCGCTGCCGAAGGCGGCGGCGGGGATCAGGAGCAGCAGGAGCAGCGTGAGCGGGAGGACTCGGCGGAGCATCGATCGACCTCGTGTCGTGGGACGTACCGCCGGGAGCGTACCGCAGGCGCCGGGCGCGCGGGGCGACCGCCGGCGACCGGCGGGAATCCCGCGCTCCTGACGTATCCTGTGTCCCCAGGCAGTCAGGAGCAGCATGGCGAAGGTGGCGCAGTTCGAGAAGGGCAAGACGGTCGTGTTCGGGCCGGAGGGCTTCGCGCGCGTCGAGGGCATCGGCGAGCGCGAGATGCTCGGCAAGCGCGTGACGGTCGTCGACCTGTTCGTGCTCGACTCGAAGATGAACGTCACCGTGCCGCTCGAGCGCGCCGTCGAGCGCGGCCTGCGCCCCGTCGTCTCGAAGGCCGCCGCGGAGCGCTCGCTGACCCGCCTCGCCGATGACCGCTCCGAGCCCCTGCCGTGGAACCGCGACGGGCGCCTGCTCAAGGACCGCTTCGCCGAGGGCGACCTCGACGGCATGGTCGACGTGCTCGCGTCGCTCGTCGACACGCAGGAGGAGCGCAAGCTCAACGACGGCCAGCGCGCCCTGCTCGACAAGGTGCGCAAGGCCTACGTGCGCGAGGTCGGCGAGGCGCTGCGCCTGTCGGAGGAGAAGACCGAGGCGCGCATCGACGCGGCGATCGCGGAGCGCACCGGGGCCTGACGTGGGGGCGCCGGCGACGCTGCCCTGGACCGGTGACGACGCTGCCGACCGGCTGATCGCGGGCGACCCGAACGCGCTCCTGATCGGCTTCGCGCTCGACCAGCAGGTGACCGTCCAGAAGGCCTTCGCGGGGCCGGCCGTCCTGCGGGAGCGGCTCGGCCATCTCGACCCCGCGCGGATCGCCGCGATGGATCCCGACGCGTTCCTCGCCGTCTGCCGCGAGAAGCCGGCCGTGCACCGCTTCCCCGGCACGATGGCGCGGCGCATCCAGGACCTGTGCGCCGTCATCGCCGGCGACCACGGCGGCGACGGCAGCCGCGTCTGGACGGGGGCCGCGGACGGCCCCGACCTCGCCCGCCGCCTCGGCGCCCTGCCCGGCATCGGCGAGATGAAGGTCAAGACGATCATGGCGCTGCTGGCCCGCCAGTACGGCGTCGAGCTGCCCGGCCTGGCGCCGCTCCTGCCCGCGCAGCGCACCCTCGGTGACGTCGCGAGCGCCGCCGAGCTCGCCGACTACCAGGCGGGCAAGCGGGCGGCGAAGGCCGCGCGCCGCGCCGCCGCGGGCTAGGATCGGCGCATGGGCAAGGGCTACGCGGAGGGGCCGGCCGTCGAGGCGGCCGAGGAGGCGCGCGAGCGCCTCGCCGAGGGCCCGCAGCCGGCGCCCGCCCCGCGGCGGCGCGCCGTCCTCGGCTGCACCGCGGACGACCCA
>JAURLF010000028.1 GCA_030831375.1 Gaiellales bacterium
CGCCTAGCCGGAGACGATAGGGTCGAGTTCCTCCACGCGGACCTGCTCGAGCTCGACCTCGGCGGGAGCACGGCCGATGCCGTGCTCTCGACCGCCACGTTCCACTGGATCAAGGACCACGCGCGGCTCTTCGCGCGGCTGCATGCCGCGCTCAGGCCGGGTGGGCAGCTCGTGGCGCAGTGCGGCGGCAAGGGCAACCTCGACCGCGTCCTCGCCCGCGCCGGGGCGGTGGCGGCCGATCCGGCCTACGCGCTGCACCTCGTGGGCTTCGTGGACCCGCACCGCTTCGCCGACGCGTCCGAGACGGAGGTGCTCCTGCGCGCCGCCGGCTTCGCGGAGGCGCGGGCGTGGCTGCAGGCGGCGCCCGTGCACCCGCCCGAGCCGCCCGTCTTCCTCGGCTCGGTGATCCTGACCGCCTGGCTCGAGCACCTGCCCGAGGAGCTGCGCGGGCCGTTCGTCGACGCGGTGCTCGCCGGGCTGCCGGAGCCGTTCGAGGCGGACTACGTGCGCCTCAACCTCGACGCCAACGCCTAGGCCGCGGACTCCGGCCCGGCGCGGTGCGGCCGATCACGGATCCCGCCCGTCCGTCCCGGCGTAGGGTGCGACGGACGACGGAGGCGCACGATGGGCTACGACGACAGCTGGAGCCACATGGACGGCGGCTGGATGGTCGCGGGCGGCCTGATCTGGATCGCCCTCCTCGTCCTGATCGTCGTGGGGATCCTCGTCGCGGTGCGCGCGTGGGTGCCGCGCGCCGCCCCGCCATATTCCCCGCGCGCTCCCGATCCGCTCGACGCCCTCGACGAGCGGCTCGCCCGCGGCGCGATCGACGTCGACGAGTACGACCGGGTCCGCGAGCGTCTCGTGCGCGGGCGTTGAGTCAGCCGCCGCCGTAGAGCGAGATCGGCAGGTCCAGCTCGGCGTCGTCGCCGAGCGCGTCCAGGGCGGCGATGTCGGCCTCCATCTGCGCGATCAGGGGCGCCGCGGCGGGGGCGGCGGCGAGCAGGGCGGCCTCGACCTCGGCGGTGGTCTGGAGGGTCGAGAGCTCCTGGCGCAGGGTGCGCGGGAAGCGCCCGCGGCGCAGGTACCAGGCGTGGAACTTGCGCAGGAAGTGCACGGCGCGGCGCTCGCCGAGCTCGCGCACGGTCTCCCGCACGAAGCGGACGTGCTCGGCCACGACCTGCTCGTTCGTGGGGCGCACGTCGCGGTCCTCGATCAGGGACTGCAGCAGCCACGGGTTGCCCTGCGCGCCGCGGCCGATCATCACGGCCGCGCAGCCGGTCGTCTCGAGCACGGCGTGGGCGCGCGCGCGCGAGTCGATGTCGCCGGAGGCGATCACCGGCACGGACACGAGCGAGACGAGCTCGGCGGTGAGGGCGTGGTCTGCCGTGCCCGTGTACATCTGCTTGGCGCTGCGCGGGTGCAGGGTGAGGGCCTGCGCGCCCGCGGCCTCGAAGCGCGGACCGGCGACGGCGAAGTCGCGCGAGCCGTTCTCGACGCCGCGGCGCATCTTGACCGTGACGGGGACCTCGACCGCGTTCGCGACGGCCTCGACGATACGGGCGCCGCGCTCGGCGC
Source organism: Gaiellales bacterium (assembly GCA_030831375.1). Lineage (GTDB taxonomy): Bacteria > Actinomycetota > Thermoleophilia > Gaiellales > F1-60-MAGs149 > F1-60-MAGs149. Next base: position 1,579 of record JAURLF010000028.1, read on the forward strand.
CGTCCTCCGTGAGGGTCGCGCCGGCGCCCGTCTTCGTGACCTTGCGCACGGGGCAGCCCATGTTGATGTCGACGAGGTCGGCGCCGGCGGCGACGCACATGCGCGCGGCCTCCGCCATCTGCGCGGGGTCCGACCCGAAGATCTGCACGGCGAGGGGGCGCTCGTCGGCGGCGATGCGCAGGTAGTCCTTCGTGCGCTCGTTGCCGTGGCCGAGACCGCAGGCCGAGACCATCTCGGAGCAGACGAGGCCCGCCCCGTGGCGACGGCCCTGCCGGCGGAAGGCCTGCACGGAGACGCCGGCCATCGGCGCGAGCACGACGCGGCCCGGGATCTCCACGTCGCCGATCGTCCAGACGTCGGCGAGGCTGCGCACATCGACGGCCATGCGGTCAGGGTATCGGAGACCGGCTCGCCGGCGGCCCGCCGGTGCGTACAATGCGGGGCCGAACGCGGCGCCCGTCGGGCGCCGACGACCCGCCGGAGGGACCGTGGCCAAGGAAGTCGTACTCACCGCCGAGGGCTATCGCGAGCTGAAGGAGCGCCTCGACCACCTCACGACGGATCGCCGTCGCGAGGTCGCCGAGCGCATCAAGGAGGCGCGCGAGTTCGGGGACATCTCCGAGAACTCGGAGTACGACGACGCCAAGAACGAGCAGGCGCTGCTCGAGGACGAGATCGCCGAGCTCGAGGAGCAGCTGCGCGACGCCGTCATCGTCGAGAAGGGCGACCAGCCCCGCGGCGAGGTCGCGATCGGCTCGACGGTCACCGTCAAGGGCCCGCGCGGCAAGGAGCGCAAGTTCAAGCTCGTGGGCTCCGCCGAGGCCGACCCCGACCAGGACCGCCTCTCGAACGAGTCGCCGATCGGCCGCGCCGTGATGGGCGGCAAGAAGGGCGACAAGGTCGAGGTGCAGACGCCGAAGGGCGCGGTCAAGTACGAGATCGTCGCGATCTCGCGCGCCTAGGGGGCCCCGTGGACTACCAGTCCCTGCCGCACCGGTTCGGCGAGCGGGACCCGATCGCGGCGCTGCGCACGGCCGAGGACGGGCTCGAGCCGGAGCAGGCCGGGACCCGCGCGTGGCGCGTCGCCGGCCGCATTCTCGGCCGCCGCGGCCAGGGCGGCGTGACCTTCCTCGACCTCGAGGACGAGTCCGGCCGCGTGCAGCTTCTGGCCGAGCTCGAGCGGCTCGGCGAGGAGGCCTACGCGGCGGTGCGGGACGTCTCGATCGGCGACCTGGTGGGGGTGGAGGGCACGGCGCTGCGCACGAGGCGCGGCGAGCTGAGCGTGCAGATCGCCGCCTGGCAGCTGCTCGCCCCGTGCCGGCTGCCCTTCCCGGACCGCCACCACGGCCTGCAGGACGTCGAGGTGCGCCACCGCCAGCGCTACCTCGACCTGATGACGGATCCCGACGCCCGCGAGCGCTTCCGGGCCCGGGCGCGGATGGTGGCCAGCATCCGCCGCTCCCTCGACGACGGCGGCTTCGTCGAGGTCGAGACGCCCGTCCTGCAGCCGCTCTACGGGGGCGCCAACGCGCGGCCGTTCACGACGCACCACAACCAGCTCGACCGCGACCTCTACCTGCGCGTCGCGACCGAGCTGTACCTGAAGCGGCTCGTGGTCGGCGGCCTCGAGCGCGTCTACGAGCTGGGCAAGGACTTCCGCAACGAGGGCGTGTCCCACAAGCACAACCCCGAGTTCACGATGCTCGAGTTCTACGAGGCGTACGCGGACTGCGCGGACGTGATGGAGCGCACCGAGCGGATCGTCGCCGACGCGGCGCAGGCCGTGCTCGGCACGACACAGGTCGAGGTCAGGGGCCAGGTCGTCGACCTCGCGCCGCCCTGGCCGCGTGTCCAGCTCGGGCGCGCGATCGAGGAGCGGGTCGGGATCGACCCGATCGCGCTCGGCCGCGACCCCGAGCCCTTGCGGGAGCTGATGCGCGAGCGCGGCGTCGACGCGTCGAACGACAAGACATGGGCGCAGCTCGTCGACCACTTCGTCTCGCACTTCGTCGAGCCCGAGCTCGTCGCGCCGACGTTCCTCGTCGACTACCCCGTCGAGCTGTCGCCCCTGGCGCGGCGCAAGCCGGGGGCGGACGGCGTCGTCGAGCGCTTCGAGGCGTTCTGCGGCGGCATGGAGATCGCGAACGGCTTCTCGGAGCTGAACGACCCGGACGACCAGCGAGCCCGCTTCGAGGAGCAGGCGGCGATGGGCCGCGCCGGCGACGACGAGGCGCATCCGGTCGACGACGACTACGTGACGGCGCTCGAGTACGGCCTGCCGCCGACGGGCGGCGTCGGCCTCGGGATCGACCGCCTGGCGATGCTGCTGACGGGGCAGGACACGATCCGCGAGGTCGTGCTGTTCCCCGCCATGCGGAACTGACGCCCCGCCATGCGGAACGGCCCGCGCGGCCGGCGCACCGGACCGCGGGACGGCGCGGATCCCTCTGGTAGTGTGGAGAACCAGCCCGGCCGACGGTGGAATCCGACGACCGGGGCCCTGCGAAAGAGGCAGGGCAGGAGGCACACCGCATGTTCGAGCGATTCACCGAGCGCGCCCGCCAGGTCGTCGTCCTCGCCCAGGACGAGGCCCGGGCCCTGAAGCACAACTACATCGGCACGGAGCACATCCTGCTCGGCCTCCTGCGCGAGGAGGAGGGGCTCGCCGCGCGCGTCCTCGACTCCCTCGACATCACCGTGGAGGACGTGCGCGCGAACGTGGCGCGCATCGTCGGCCAGGGCGAGGAGGTCACGACCGGCCAGATCCCGTTCACGCCGCGCGCCAAGAAGGTGCTCGAGCTGGCGCTGCGCGAGGCGCTGTCGCTCGGCCACAACTACATCGGCACGGAGCACATCCTGCTCGGTCTCGTGCGCGAGAACGAGGGCGTCGCCGCCCGCATCCTGCTCGACTTCGACGCGGACGCCGAGAAGATCCGCAACGAGATCATCCGCATGCTGTCCGGCCCGGGCCGGCGCTCCCAGTCGGGCGGCGCCCCCGCCGCCGGTGCGGGCGCGGGCGCCGCGGAGGGCAAGAAGTCGTCGAAGCTGCTCGACCAGTTCGGGCGCAACCTGACGAAGCTGGCCAGCGAGGGCAAGCTCGACCCCGTCGTCGGGCGCCAGACCGAGATCGAGCGGATGATGCAGATCCTCGTCCGCCGGATGAAGAACAACCCGGTCCTGATCGGCGAGCCGGGCGTCGGCAAGACGGCCGTCGTCGAGGGCCTCGCCCAGCGCATCTCCTCGGGCCAGGTGCCCGAGCTCCTGAAGAACAAGCAGATCTACACGCTCGACCTGGCGGCGCTCGTCGCCGGCTCGAAGTACCGCGGCGAGTTCGAGGAGCGCCTCAAGAAGGTCATGAAGGAGATCTCGCAGCGGGGCGACATCATCCTGTTCATCGACGAGATCCACAACCTCGTCGGCGCGGGCGCCGCGGAGGGCGCGATCGACGCCGCCTCGATCCTCAAGCCGGCCCTGGCCCGCGGCGAGCTGCAGACCGTCGGCGCCACCACGCTCGACGAGTACCGCAAGTACCTCGAGCGCGACTCCGCGCTCGAGCGCCGCTTCCAGCAGGTGCGCGTCGAGGAGCCGTCGGTGGAGGACACCGTCCAGATCCTGCGCGGCCTGCGCGACCGCTACGAGGCGCACCACCGGATCCGCATCACGGACGAGGCGCTCGAGGCCGCGGCGGAGCTGTCGAGCCGCTACATCCAGGACCGCCACCTGCCGGACAAGGCGATCGACCTGATCGACGAGGCCGCATCGCGCATGCGCATCAAGACGATGGCCGCCCCGCCCGCCCAGCGCGAGCTCGAGGAGGAGATCGAGCGCGTCCGCAAGGAGAAGGAGGCGGCGATCGAGAACCAGGACTTCGAGGCCGCCGCGAACCTCCGCGACCAGGAGCGCAAGCTCGCGAACGAGAAGCGCGAGGCGGAGGAGAGCTGGATCCAGGGCGAGGGCTCCGAGGAGCAGCCGTCGATCGGCGAGGAGGAGATCGCCGACATCGTCTCGATGTGGACGGGCATCCCGGTCTTCAAGCTGACGGAGGCCGAGTCCCAGAAGCTGATCCGCATGGAGGAGGAGCTCCACAAGCGCGTGATCGGCCAGGACGTCGCGATCGCCGCGGTC
>JAURLF010000245.1 GCA_030831375.1 Gaiellales bacterium
ACGATGATCGTCGCGAAGACCAGACCGAGTCCCGCAGACGGGACGGACTTCTCAAGTGCGTTGAACGTCGGCCAGGTGGCGATCCAGAACCCGAGGCCGATGGCGGGTGCCATCGCCATCAGCCCGACGAGGCGCATGCGCGGCGCTGCCGGGAGGACGAGTTGCATCACCACGATGCCGATCAGTGCCAGGCCGAGACCCGATCGCGATGACGTGAGGATCAGGGCGAGGGCATTGATCCCGACCGCCAGGCCGCCGAGGGCGCGTAATCGGGGATCGCGGTGCGCACAGAGGGCGAGGGCGCCGAAGAGGCCCGCGAGGACGAGGATCGCCATCGCGTTCGGCAGCGACAGGGTTCCCGATAGGCGCGGCGTGAACTGCACGCCCGTGGTCGCGTCGAACGATCGGGCGATCAGCGCCCACGTGCCTGCGACGGTCGCTACTCCCGTCAGCCCTGTTGCGATCACGGTTCCCGGGCGTCGCAGCGCCGGTCCAAGGAGAACCCCGAGGGCGAGCGCCCCGAGGTAGGCAGCCGCGAGGATCGCGTCCGCCGCGCTGCGCCCGGGGGAGAGCGACCATGTCGCCGAGACGGCGGCCACCAGCGCGAAGACGGCCATGCCTCCGCCGGCCACGAGCATCATCGGCTCGGGGCGCTGATACGGCCAGCGGCCGAGCGCGACGAGGGCGAGCGCGATGCCGGCGGGGATCGTCGTTCCGGCAGCGATCAGGCTCGCGGCTCCGGGCGCGAGCCCGCCCGCGCCGAAGAGGAGCCCCCAGGCCGCCAGGATCACGCCCGGCGCGGCGAGCAGCAGGGCGGCGGTCGGGCTCAGGCGGGGCAGGGCGCGCACGCGTCCGATGGTAGGCGGACTCGCCGCCCGCGTGGTCAGTCCGGAAGCGGGTCGGCGACGATCAGGAGGAGCCGTGCGCCGTCGAGGCGGTTCGCCCCGACGCCCTCCATCGGCGTCGGCACCGCGCCCTGCAGCTTGAGCTGCTTGATCAGGCGCTTCGCGGCGGGGATGCCGCCGGGATCGTCGACCTGGTACATCACGTACGTCTTCTCGAAGCTGTGGTCGGGCGCGTCGCCGACGGCGGTGATCGGGTACTCCGCGAGCATCAGCTGGCGCGCGGCCTCCGCGGCGACGCCGTCGGCGCCGAGGCCGTTCCAGACGGCGATCGGGGTGTCCGCGGGCGTCGGCGCCGGAACGGCCTTCGGCGGCTCGGGCGCGGCGGGGGCGCGTTCCGAGAGCGCGCGGTAGGCGGCGCTGCCGCCGACGAGCAGGACCGCGACGACCAGCACCGCGCCGACGATGATCAGGGGCAGCGCGACGCGCTCGATCAGGCGCCGGCGGCGCACGGCGCGCCACGCGCCCGTGTCGAGGAGGAACTGGTGCTCGGCGACCGCCATCGACCCCCGGTACGCCCTTCGCGTCCCGGTTCCTGCCCCGGACCCAGGCGGGCGGGGTACGCTGACGGCCATGTTCGTGAGTCTCGAGGGACCGGACGGCGTCGGCAAGACGACGCAGGTTGCGCTGCTCGTCGAGGCGCTGCGGGCCGAGGGCCGCGACGTCGTGCAGTGCCGCGAGCCGGGCGGCACCGAGCTCGGCGAGCGCGTGCGCTCGCTGCTGCTCGACGGCGACGTCGCGGTCGGCGACCGTGCCGAGGCGCTCCTGTTCGCCGCGGCGCGCGCCGAGATCGCCGACGAGGTCATCCGCCCCGCGCTGGCGGCGGGCCGCTGGGTCGTCTGCGACCGCTTCATCGACAGCTCGATCGTCTACCAGGGCATCGCGCGGGGCCTCGGCGTGGAGTCGGTGCGGGCCGCATCCGTGTTCGCGACGGACGGGCTCCTGCCGGACCGCACGATCGTCCTGCACGGCGTCGACCGGCGCGGCGACCAGCCCGACCGGATCGAGGCGGCCGGCGCCGAGTTCCACCGCCGCGTCGCCGAGGGCTTCCTGCGGCTCGCCGAGCTCGACCCGGCCCGCGTGGTGCTGGTCGACGCGACGGGCGCCGAGGACGCGGTGGCGGCCCGGGTCCGCGCCGCCGTCGACGGGGGCGGCGCGTGAGCCTCGACCTGCCCGGGCAGCCGCGGGCCGAGGCGCTGCTCAGGACGGCGCTGCGCGACCCGGCGCACGCCTACCTCCTGCACGGGCCGCCCGGGACGGGCAAGCGCGACGCCGCCCGCGGCTTCGCAGCGCTGCTGCTCGGCGTCGATGAGCGCCGGCTCGTCCCCGGCAGCCACCCGGACTTCGCGCTGATCGAGCCGGAGGGCGAGGCCCTGCTCGTCGACCAGGTCCACGAGCTGTCCTCGGCGCTCCGCTACCGGCCGCAGGAGGCGGTCCGCCGGGTCGGCATCGTCGACGAGGCCGACCGGCTCAACCGCGATGCCGCGAACGCCTTCCTGAAGACGCTCGAGGAGCCGCCCGGTGACGTCGTGCTGATCCTGATCGCCGACGATCTCGCGCGCGTCCTGCCGACGGTGCGCTCGCGCTGCCAGGCCGTGCCGTTTCCGCCGTTGCCCGCCGCCGCCCTCGCGGAGCGGCTCGCGGCCGACGGTGCCGACCCCGCCGACGCCCGTTCGATTGGCCGGCGCGCCCGCGGCGACCTCGGCCTCGCGCGCCGGCTCGCCGGCGACGACGGCACCCGCGCCTGGCTCGAGGGGGTCGAGCGGCACGTCGCCGACGCGCTGCTCGGGGACCTGCCCGCCGAGGACCGCGCCGTGCGGGAGACTCTCTCCGGCGTCCAGGCCGTCGGGGCCGACGCGGAGGCGCGGGCCACGGCCGAGACCGCGCTCCTGCTCGAACGGCTCGACCGGCTGCCCGCCGCGCGGGAGGTCGACCGCGAGCGGCGCCGCATCGAGGCCGCCGGCAAGGCCTCCGCCGGCCGGCGCCGCCGCCGTGCCGAAGCCGACATGATGCGGGCCGTGATCGCCACCGCGCAGCTCGTGATCCGCGATGCCCTCTGCGTGCAGGCCGGCGCCGCCGGCGCGCGCGTGACGTCGGTCCCGGAGTCGGACCTAGCGCGCATCGCCGACGCCGTGCCGCGCGCCCGCCTCGAACGGGCGATCGGCCAGGTCGACGACGTGCGCCGCGCGCTCGCCCAGCCCGTGTCGGTGCCGCTGGCCCTCGCCGCCGTCTACGCGCGCGTCGCCATGGCGCGC
>JAURLF010000246.1 GCA_030831375.1 Gaiellales bacterium
CCAGGTGTCGGCCATGAGGCCGGGGCCGGAGTCGACGGGCGACGTGCCGGACAGGTCGTTGCCGTCGGTGCCGTCGGCCATCAGCTCGAAGTCGCCGACCACGGCGGTGCCGCCGTCGTCGTTGACCACGACCTTGCGCAGCTTCAGGACCGGGGCGATGTCGTCGTTCGTGACGGTGCAGGTCCGGACCTCGCCGTAGGCGATGGTGCCGGCGCAGTCCTTGGAGAACGTCGCCGCGTAACCCGCCGGGCCCTGCTCCGTGACGTCGTACGAGCCGGGCTCGAGGGTCACGGTCGTGCCCGGCGAGGAGGCGCCGGGGAAGTCGTCGGGCGTGTCGCCCGTCCCGCCCGCGTCGAGCGTGAAGTCGCCGGGCTGCGCGGTGCCGCCGTTGTCGTTGACGACGTCCTTGATCACGATCAGCTGCGGCGCCTTGCGCTCGTTGGCGAACGTGCAGGTGACGTTATCGCCCTCCTTGAGCGCGATCTCCACCGTGTTCGTCGTGGTCGACGGCGGCGTCGTCGAGACGCCGCCGCTGACCGAGCACTTGACGCCCGTCAGCGTCCAGCCGCCGCCGGGTGCGGTCTCCGTGACGGTGTAGGTCGTGAAGTCCGTGATCATCCCGAACGCCTTGGTATTCGACGCGGTGCCGTCGTCCACCAGTTGGAAGGCCGCGAGCGGGCTCGGCGACGCGGTGAAGGCGAACGCCGCGGAGCCCTCCGGCATGGCGTCCTTGACGATCGTGATGGAGCCCGGGAAGACGACCGCGGCCGCCTGCAGCGCGCGGTCCTGGTTGCCGCCGGAGCCGTCGAGCGAGATCAGCCGCATGTGGTACGGCGACCCGGAGATCGTGACGGCCGACCCGTCCATGCCCCAGTCCTCGCGCGTCGAGATGTGGCCGCCCCACGCGAGCACCGGGTTGGCCACGGACGCCGTGAAGGTGATCGCGATCTGACGGCTGTTGTTGCCCGCCGGGAACCCTGCGCCGCCCGAGTAGGCGGAGACGCCGGTGATCGTGCCGCCCCAGAGGGCGAAACTGCCGGCGACGGGCGTGACGCCGGCTCCGGTGACCTGCGGATCGGCGGGGATCGCGAACGTGGACGGCGACCCCGAGCAGCCGGACACGCCGCGGCACGGCGTGGCCGTGGCGACGGTGCGGTTCCACGAGGTCAGGTAGTCGATCGCGTGCTTGCCGCCCTGCGTCGTGTCCCACTCGATCACGACCGTGTGGGAGCCCGTCGTGGCCAGGTTGGAGAACTTCATCCGGTACGGGACGGAGTCGCCCTCGTAGTAGAGGGCCTGGTTGGCAACGATGTTGCCGTTCTGCCAGCCCTGCTCGCCGGGGCTGCCGTCGCACCCGGTGCTGGGCGGCGACGGCGCCGGGTCGTTGGCGCACTGGTCGAGGTCGGCGGCCGGGTTGGCGAGCACCCCGATGGTCTCCGCCCCGGCCCGGCCGGCGCCGACCCCGATCGCGAAGCAGGCGAGCGCCGCCAGCACGACCGCGAGCGCGAGCCGCCAGCTCAGGGGAAGGCCGATCGGGGACGGCGCGGCGGCGACCGCAGTAGCGCGATCGCGCCTCCTCCTGACATCCGGGTCGGTGTGCATGCGTGCTCCTTTTCGAGGGACGCGTTGCACGCTATGGCCCGCGCGGGGCCCGGCTCAGGTGCTGGCCACGCGCCCGCTTGCGGCGCCGGGCGGTGAACCGCGCGGCGTCGTGCGCCGGCGGACGCGGATGCGGACGGTGACGGTCGCGGACGCTGCCGGTCGTCCGTGCGGGCGAACCCGTGGGCGTCCGCTCAGCCGATCAGGCCGAGCGCGCTGGCGTGCTGCACGAGGTCGGCACGACGCGTCGTGCCGAGCTTCATCTGCAGACTCGCCCGGTGCGATTCGATCGTGCGCGCGGACAGGTGCATGACGGCGCCGATCTCGCGGTTCGTCAGGCCGAGGCCGATCTGGCGGAGGACTTCCTTCTCACGCTGGTTCAGGTCCGCCGGGCCGTTGACGTCGGCGAAGTCGGCCATCATCAGCGACAACGCGGGGGTGAGATACGACTCGCCGTCCAGCGCCCGATACGTCGCGTCGAACAGCTCGCTCGTCGAGGCCCCGCTGGTGATGCAGGAGCGGACGCCGGAACGCAGGAGGTCGCGGGCGAGCACCGCATCCGGTGAGCGCAGGATCGCGATCAGCTCGACGGCCGGCGCGGCCTGCACGAGCAGCTCCACCGTGTCGATGGCGTCCTTGGGAACGTCCTGCATGAGGCTGATCAGGGCGACCCGAGAGCCGGCGCGCCGCAGGGCCCGGCCGGCGTCGTCCAGGGGCAGCCCGATCTCCCGCACGTCGAAGTCCCCCCGTTCGGCGAGCAGCGTCGCGATCGCGTGGATCAGGAAGCCCTGCTCACCGACGATCGCGACCTCGGCCCGCTCCGCCGGCGTCTCGGCCGCCGGCACCGCTCCGTCGCCACCGCGGTCCGAGACGTTCGGGATTCGGGGATCGGATCGGGACACGCGTACGACGAGCCTGCCGTGCCCGCCGGACGCGCAGCCGGTCGCGCCCCCGGTTTCGGAACGAATTGCGGGGAAAACGAACGAGTCTGCGGCGAACTACGCAGCAGACAGCGGAAAGCCCGCGGGCCCGTCGGCCCGCGGACCGCCGCACCGCGTCAGCCGACCAGGCCGTGTTCGTGGGCGGCGTGCACGAGCTCGGCGCGGCGCGTCACGCCGAGCTTGGCCTGCAGGCGCGAGCGGTGCGCCTCGATCGTGCGCACCGAGAGGTGCATCTGGTCGGCGATCTCCTGGTTGGTGAAGCCCATTGCGATCATCCGCAGCACCTCGTTCTCCCGCAGCGAGAGATCGCCGTTGCCGTTCTGCACGGACACGTCGGCGAGGGCGATCGAGACGGCCGGCGAGACGTACTGCTCGCCGCGCGCCGCGTTGTAGACGGCGTCGATCAGGTGCCGCGTGCGGTCCGTCTTGGTCAGGCAGGCGTGGGCGCCGTTGTGCAGGACGTCCCGCGCCGCGAAGGGATCAGGTCGCTGCAGCACCGCGACGACGCCGCCGTCGGGGTGCGCGTCGCGGACTGCGCGCACCGACGCGGACGGCGCGTCGACCGCGAGCGGATCGGCCCTCGGCACCTCGACGAGGACGACGTGCGGCCGCTTCAGCCGCACCGAGCGCGGTCCGTCCTGTTCGAGGTCGACCACGGCCTCGACGTCGAGGCCGGGTCGCGCGTCCAATAGCGCGGCCAGGCCGTCCAGCTGCAGGTTCATGTGGCCGGTGACGACGACTTTGATCTCGCCGTGCTCATGCGCACTCATCGTGGTGCTCCTCTTGTGGGGATCGGGATGTCCGCGCGAGCGCGGTGTCGAGCGGCAGGGGGCCGCCAAGGTGGGGGCCGAGGCCGGCCTGCACGCCGAGCGAGCGCAGCCGCTCGAGGTCGGCCTGGCTGGCGATGCCGTCGGCGACGACGCCGAGCCCGAATGCGCGCGCGAGGTCGGCGGCGTAGCCGACGATGCTGTCGTCGAAGGCGTTGGCGGTACGGGCGCAGGCGAGGTCGCTCGCGATCCGGATGGCGGACACGGGCAGGGCGCGCAGCAGCGCGAGCGATCCGGGGGCTGCGCCGAAACCGTCGAGCATCAGGCCGACGCCGAGGCGCTGGAGCGCGCGCGCCGTCTCCTCGGCTCGCGCCGTCGGGGCCGCGCCCGCCGCGCACGCCACGCCGACCACGAGCCGGCGCGGGTCGGCGCCCGCGCGCAGGAGGTCGGACTCGAGGCGGATGGCGAGCGCGGGGTCGTCGAGGGCCGAGCAGTCGACGACGACCGCGAGCGGCGCCCGCGCGTCGCGAGCGGCCTCCTCCACGAGCCGTCGCAGCTGCCACTGGTCGAGGTGGGCCGTCAGCCCGGCCCGGCGGGCGTCCTCGACGAGGCGGGTGCCCGGCGAGGCCCCGTCGAAGCGCGGGGCGAGGTCCCACGCCGCGAGTGATCCGTCATGGAGGTCGACGACGGGTCGAACCACCAGCTCGAGCGCGTCGTCGCGCAGCGCCCGGAAGAGCCGCTGCCCGGCGCTGCGGCGATCTCTGAGTCGCCGCTCGGCCTGCTGGTCGAGGGCCGGGTAGGCCGTGGTGGCGCCGCGACCCGCGGCCTTCGCGTCGTAGAGCGCGAGGTCGGCGCGGTGCAGCGCCTCCGCGGCCGTCAGCACCTCACCGGGCTCGATCGGCGCGAGGCCGGCGCTGCCGTCGACCGATGCGGGCACGTCGATCGACACGGGGCGCGCGCGGCGCACGGCGGAGAGGAGCCGTTCGGCTGCCGCGCGCGCCTCCGTGGGCGTGGACCGGCGCAGGACGACGGCGAACTCGTCGCCGCCGAGCCGCGCGGCGACGTCGCCGTCGCGGACGGCGCCGCGCAGGCCGTCGCCGACGGCGGCGAGGAGCTCGTCGCCGATGCCGTGTCCGTGTGCGTCGTTGACGGCCTTGAAGCCATCGAGGTCGATCAGGAGCAGCGCGCCGGCATCGCCGCGGCGGCAATGCTCGAGCGTGTCATCGAGGGCGCGTTCGAGGCCGCGGCGGTCGAGCAGTCCCGTCAGCGGGTCGACGTCCGCCGGCGGCTCGAGACCGGCGAGGTCCGTCACGTCCATCGCCATGCCGCGCAGGTATGCGACGTCGCCGTCTCCGTCGTGGACCGCGACGCCCTCGGCCACGATGCGGCGCTCGTCGCCGTCGGCTCCGAGCGCCGAGAAGGTGACGCGCAGCCGTCCGGGCGCGCCATCGGCGAGCCATTCGGCGAGCTCCGCCCGCACCCGCTCACGGTCACGCGGGTGCGCCCAGCCGGCCCAGCCCGGCGCGTGCGTGGCCGGATCGCCGGCGAGCCGCTCCCAGGCCGGGTCGGCGTGCACGACGCGCCCATCCTCGAGGGCGGTCACCCAGAGCGCGTCGCCGGATGCGGCGGCGAGCCTGCGGTGGTGGAAGGCGCGCCGGGCGGTGACGTGCCAGTGCCCGTCGAGCCAGGCCCCGTCGAGGCACAGGACCGCCTCGACGGCGACGTCGTCGCGCCCCGCGCGAACGGCCATCTGGAGCCGCCGGTCGGTGCGCCCGAGCGCCCCGAGGAGCGCAGGCAGATCGTCCGGTCGGACCGCTTCGACGAGGCGTCGCCGCGGCGGGATCCCGGTCGCATCCGCCCAGCCGGCGGTGCAGGCGATGAGCTCGCCGGTGGCGGTCAGCAGCGCCGCCGCGGGCGGCCCCGCAGCGGCGGCGGCCCGTGCGACCTCGGGCCCGGCCATGCGGCGGGGGCCGTCGACGCGATCGGCCGGCGCGCCGGTCATCCGGCCCCCGCCGCGCCGCGGCACTGCACGAAGCGGTGGCGCAGCGTCTTGCCGGCCGGGATCGCCCCGTCGACGAAGCGGATGCGGACGCGGACGGTGTGCAGTCGGAAGTCATCCGGGCCGACGCGCGTCGTGAGCGTGAAGGGCCGACGCGCGAGTGTGTCGGAGGCGACGCGCTTGACGCGCCGCCCGTCCCGGTGGAAGGTGACCTGGTCGACGTTGCGCCCGACGATCGCAGTCCGCACGCGGCCGGCTGCGACGCAGCCGCGCGGGCCGTAGAGGAAGGCCGTGCCGTAGACGAGCGCCGGGGGGAGGATCACCACGGGCGCCTCGCCTTGGCGCGAAAGCGCGTTCGCGTAGTCCGCGATGGTGAGGAGGACGTACGCGCCGCCGGCCAGCATGAAGCCGACGGCGAGGACCGTGAGGGAGCCGAGGATGCTCGGTCGGCGGCGCCGGCGGCGCGATTCGTCGGGGGGGATCGCCATCGACCGGCACGCTATGGCCGCAGCGGGGCGGCTGATCAGTAGTCCCCGCTCATCCGGTTGCGGACGAGTCGTCCGATTATGTACGACTCGTCCGCAACCGTGCTGCGGCCCGTCCGCGCGTCGCCGCGGATGGTCCGCGGGACGTCCGCGGCTCAGGCCGCGCTGTCGACCATCAGCCCGAGGGCGCGGGCGGCGGCGACGAGATCCCGTCGGCTGGACACTCCGAGCCGGCGGCAGACCGCGCCGCGCACGGCCTCGATGGTGCGCACCGAGAAGCTCAGCTCGACCGCGGCCTCCGCGTTCGTGTACCCGAGCGCGAGCAGGCGCAGCACGTCGCAATCGCGCGGCTCGAGGCCGGCCGCTTCCGCGCGGTCGTCAGCCGCGGCGAGCGCGACGCCGACGGAGGGCGAGACCCAGGCGCCGCCGCCGGCGACGACACGCACGGCCTCCTCGAGCCCCGCCA
>JAURLF010000247.1 GCA_030831375.1 Gaiellales bacterium
CCGCGCGCTCGACCTCTTCTTCGCGCTCGCGCGACTCGAGACGCCGCCGGGATCGGAGCGAGCCGCGATCGACCTCGTGCGGGCCGAGCTGGCCGCCTTCGGGGTCGACGCGGTGGAGGATGACGCGGGCCCGCGGATCGGCGGCGACGCCGGCAATCTGCTCGCCCGCATCCCGGCGACGGCGCCAGGGGAGCCGATCTTCCTCAACGCGCACGTCGACACGGTGCCGCCCGTGGGGCCGATCGACCCGGTCGTCGAGGACGGCTGGGTGGTGAACGCCAACCCGACGATCCTCGGCGCGGACAACAAGGCGTCGGTGGCGGGGATGATCGACGGCATCCGCCGCGTGGTCGAGGAGGGCATGCCGCACGCCGGCATCGAGCTGGTGATCACCGTGCAGGAGGAGGTCGGCCTGCTCGGCGCTCGCGCCTTCGACTGCGACGCCCTGACGGCGCGGCTCGGATTCGTCTACGACGTCGATGGTCCGCCGGGTCGGATCGTGATGGGCGCGCCGAGCCAGATCACGATGGACGCCGTCTTCCGCGGCAAGGCGGCGCACGCCGGCATCGCCCCGGAGGAGGGGCGCAACGCGATCCAGGCCGCCGCGCGCGGCCTCGCGGCGCTCGAGTTCGGCCGTCTGCCGTCCGGCGCGTCGCGCAGCGTGGGCGTGATCGCGGGCGGCCGGCAGCGCAACATCGTCGCCGACGAGTGCCGGGTCGAGCTCGAGATGCGCAGCCTCGACGACGCCGAGGTCGTGCGGCTCGCCGCGGAGACCACGGACGCGCTCGCCGAGGCCGCGAGCCGCACGGGCTGCGACGTCGACATCTCCGAGCGGCGCGAGTACACGGCCTACGCGTTCGCGCCGGGCGACCCCGTCGTCGAGCTCGCGCGCACGGCCCTGATGGCCGCGGGCTGCCCGGTCGAGGAGATCGTCACCGGCGGCGGCGCCGACGCGCACGCCTTCAACGACGCGGGCCTCCAGTGCGTCAACCTGTCGTCCGGGATGGAGCTGATCCACTCCGCCGATGAGCGCATCCGGGTCGAGCATGTGGATCTCCTGAGCGACATCACGGTCGAGCTCGTGCGGGCCGCCGCCGCGGCCTGACCTGCCGCCGCGGCCCGACCCGTCGTCCGGCCGCCGTGCCCGCCGCTGCCGCTAGCATGCTGTCGTCCCCGCCCGTCCCGGAGGTCCGTTCATGCGCGTCGGCGTCGTCAAGGAGATCAAGAAGGACGAGTACCGCGTTGCGCTGACCCCCGGCGGCGCGCGCGAGCTCGTGCAGCGCGGCCACGAGGTGGTGGTGGAGACGACGGCCGGCGTCGGCAGCTCGTTCCCGGACGAGGCCTACGTGGCGGCCGGCGCCCGCATCGCCCCCTGCGAGGAGGTGTGGGAGGCCTGCGACATGGTCATGAAGGTGAAGGAGCCGCTCGAGCCCGAGTGGTCCCGGATCCGGCCCGGCCAGATCCTCTTCACGTACCTGCATCTCGCCCCCGACGCGGCGCTCACGAACGCCCTCGTCGAGACGGGCGCCACCTGCATCGCCTACGAGACGGTCGAGACCGACGACCGCCGGCTTCCCCTGCTCGCCCCGATGAGCGAGGTGGCGGGCCGGCTCGCGCCGCAGATGGGCGCGCACTCGCTTGAGAAGCCCAAGGGCGGTCGGGGCATCCTGCTCGGCGGCCTGCCGGGCGTCGCGCCGGCGAAGGTGGTCGTGCTCGGCGGCGGCATCGTCGGCTACAACGCGGCCCTGATCGCGGTCGGCATGCAGGCCGACGTGTGGGTGCTGGAGCGCTCCGTGGACCGCATGCGCGAGCTCGAGAACATGATGGACGGCCGCATCACGCTGGAGATCTCGAACCGCCAGATGGTGGAGGAGGCGATCAGCGGCGCCGACCTCGTGATCGGCGCGGTGCTGGTGACCGGCGCGCGCGCCCCGAAGCTCGTCACGCGCGACATGCTCGGCGGCATGAAGCCGGGCGCGGTGCTCGTGGACGTCGCGATCGACCAGGGCGGCTGCTTCGAGACCTCGAAGCCGACCACGCACTCGGACCCGGTCTACGAGGTCGATGGGATCGTGCACTACTGTGTCGCCAACATGCCGGGCGCGGTGCCGATCACCTCGACGCGCGGCCTCACCAACGTCACGCTGCCGTATGCCGAGCTCCTCGCCGACAAGGGCCTCGAGGAGGCGCTGCGCTTCTCGCGGCCGCTCGCCAAGGGCGTCAACGTGATGGCCGGCAAGGTCACGAACCAGCCGGTGGCCGACAGCCACGGCCTGCCGTACACGCACCTCGGCGACCTCGTCGAGGGCGTCGGCGCCTAGCGGGGAGGGGCCACGCGCGGGGAGGCGAACTTCCCCGTTATGCAGGACCCGCGCATCGCCGACTTCCTCGAGGCGCTGCAGCTCGAGCGCGACGCCTCGCCGCACACCGTGACGGCGTATCGCACCGACCTCGCCGAGCTGCAGGCCTATCTGGAGGCGCGCCGGCTCGACCTCGACCGCGTCACGGGCCGCGACCTCGAGCCGTACGCGCTCGGGCTGCGCGAGCGCGGACTGAGCCCGGCCACCGTGCGTCGCCGCCTGGCCGCCGCCCGCTCGCTCCTGCGCCATCGCGCCCGCGAGGGCGCGCGCGAGGCCGGGGTGCGCGACGTGCCGCTCCCGAAGGCGCCGCAGTCGCCGCCGCATGCGCTGACAGCGGAGCAGGCGATCGCGCTCTGCGAGCACCCGGGCCCCGACCCGCTCGGGCTGCGCGACCGCGCCGTGCTCGAGCTCCTCTACGGTGCGGGCCTGCGCGTCTCCGAGCTGGTCGGGCTGCGCCCCGGCGACCTCGACCTCGAGGCCGGCCTCGTGCGCGTGCTCGGCAAGGGCGGGAAGGAGCGCGTCGTGCCGACCGGCGGCCAGGCGGTGCAGGCCGTCGAGCGCTACCTGGCGCGCGGCCGCGCCCATCTCGGCCGCCGGCAGGACCACGAGGCGCTGCTCGTCAACAACCGCGGCGGGCGGCTCACCCGGCGCGGCGTGTTCCTGATCGTGCGCCGCCACGCCGAGCCGCTCGGGCTGCCCGACTGGGTCGGGCCGCACGCCCTGCGCCACGCCTTCGCGACGCATCTCGTCGAGGGCGGCTGCGACCTGCGCACCGTGCAGGAGCTCCTGGGCCACCAGCGGATCGCGACGACCGCGATCTACACGCACGTCGCGGGCACGCACCTGCGCGACACGTTCCTGGCCGCGCACCCGCGCGCCCGGGCGGCGTAGGTGCGGAAGGCGCGCGCATCCGTGTGATTCCGGTCAGGTGCGGTGCGGCGCCGATCCGGACTCCTCGCGCAGCATCGGCGCATGGCTCCCGAGTACCGGCAGCACGCGGATGTCCGCGTGCGAGGGCGACGCGTTCCGCGGGAGGCCGTGCTGCTCACGATGCGGCAGCCCCATCGGTTCGAGGTGCAGAGCCCGGGCGACCGGCATGAGCGCTATCGCGCCGCGCGCGTCTTCGGCCGGCGCGAGCTGACCGTCATCTGGCGGGATGCCGGTACGCACGCCGTCGTCATCACGGCGTGGTGGCGGCACGCCCGAACCCGGAGGCGACGATGAGCATGCACTACGATCGAATCGTGACGATCAGCGCGTACACCGTTCCCGACGACGGGATCATCATGATCACCATCGCCCCGGGAGAGGTCGACATCTCCGAGGAGGTCGAGCCCAGCATCGCAGTGGTCGATCTCGACGTGGAGGAGCGGGTGCTCGGCATCGAGGTGCTCGACCGATCGCACTTCGACCTCGCCGCCGTCGCCGCGACGTACGGCATCGCCGACCTCGTGCCCGACATCGAGGCCGCGATCGCGGCCGCGCGCCCGGGCCCGTAGCGCGCGGCGGCTAGGCTGCGGGCATGCCCGAGCTGCCCGAGGTCGAGACGGTCCGGCGGCGGCTCCTGCCGCACGTCGAGGGCCGCGCGATCGACGCGGCGGAGGTACGGGACCCGCGTCTCGTCGGCGGAGACGACCCGCGGCGGGTGGAGCGGCGCCTGCGCGGGCGCACCGTGCGTGGGCTCGACCGGCGCGGCAAGTACCTCCTGTTCCGGCTCGACGGCGACGAGACCCTGATCTCGCACCTGCGCATGACGGGCAATTGGCTGATGCCCGCCGCGGGCGAGCCGCCGCACGCCCGCGCGCTCATCGCGCTC
>JAURLF010000248.1 GCA_030831375.1 Gaiellales bacterium
CGGCGCTGCGCTGGTCGAGCTCGGTGGCGGCGGTGCGCGAGCTCGCCCCCGGCGACTCGACGGGCTACGGGCGGCGCTTCGTCGCCGACCGCCCCTGCCGCGTCGCGCTGGTGCCCGTCGGCTACGCAGACGGCTACCCGCGCGGCCTCAGCGGGGTGGCCGACGTCCTGATCGGCGGCCGCCGCTGCCGCGTCGCCGCCACCGTCTCGATGGATCAGCTGGCCGCGCTCCTGCCGGACGACCTGCCCGTGGCCGAGGGGGACGAGGTCGTGCTGCTCGGCGCCCAGGGCGACGAGCGGGTCACCGCTGAGGAGCTCGCCGGCCGGCTCGGCACGATCGCCTACGAGATCACCTGCGGCGTGCGCTCCGCGCCGGCCCGGGCCGAGCGGGAGGCGCGCTGATGGACGCGCGCCTCGAGGCGGCCCGCGCGGAGGTCGCACGCGTGGTCGCCGATCCGGAAGCGTGGCTCGTCGGCGGCGCCGTCCGCGACGTGCTGCTGGACCGGCCGCTGGCCGACTGGGACCTCGTCGTCGAGGGCGACCCCGAGACCCTCGCGCGGGCGATCGGCCGCGCCCTCGATGCGCCCGCCTTCCCGCTGTCGGAGCGCCACGGCGCCTGGCGCGTGGTCGACGGGGCGCGCGCTATCGACGTCACGGGCGCCGACGGCGGGATCGCCGCCGACCTCGCGCGGCGCGACCTGACCGTCAACGCGATCGCGCTGCGGCTCGGCGACGGCCGCCTCGAGGCGGTGTCCGGCGCCCTCGAGGACGTCGCCGCACGGCGGCTGCGAGCCGTCTCGGACACGGCCTTCGCGGACGACCCGCTGCGCCTGCTCCGGCTCGTGCGCCTGCACGCCGAGCTCGGGCTCGAGGTGGAGACGGGGACGGCCGCGCTCGCGCGCCGCGACGCCGCGCTCGCGCCGCAGGCGGCCGGCGAGCGCCAGCGGATGGAGCTCGAGCGGATGCTGCTCGGGCGCGACCCGGTCGACGCGCTGCTCCTGATGCGCGACCTGGGCCTGCTCGCCGCGGTGCTGCCGGAGGTGGCGGCGCTCGCCGATGTCGACCAGAGCGGCTATCACCACCTCGACGTGCTCGGGCACACGCTGCAGGTCGTCGATGCCGCGCACGACCTCGTCGCGCACCCCGAGGCCGCCTTCGGGGCGGCCGCGGAGCCGGTCCGCGCGGCGCTCGCCGAGCCGCTCGACGCCGATGCGGACGTCGCCGTCGCGGTGCTGTGGGCCGCGCTCCTGCATGACGTCGCCAAGCCGTGGACCCGCGCCGTCTTCGACGGCGGCCACGTCGGCTTCCCGGGGCACGCGCAGGAGGGCGCCGAGGTGGCCGACGCGATCCTCGCCCGCCTGCGGGCCTCGACGGCGCTGCGCCGCTGCACGGCGCTGCTCGTGCGCGAGCACCTGCGGCTCGGCTTCCTCGTCTCCGCCGGCGACCTCGACGCGCGGGCCGTGCATCGCTACCGGGTGGCCGCGGCGCCGTGGCCGATCGCGAGCGTCGTCGTGTCGCTCGCCGATCGCTGGTCCACGCGCGGCACCCGCGCCCGGCAGCGTTGGATCCGCCGGCACACGCAGATGGCCGAGCAGATGGCGCTGGCCCTCGCGGCGCCCGTCCCGGATCCGCTCGTGCGCGGCGACCGCCTCGCCGACGCGCTCGGCGTCGCGCCGGGTCCGGAGATCGGCGAGCTGCTCGCCGTGATCGCGGAGGAGCAGGCCGCGGGCGCGATCGCCACGGAGGCGGAGGCGATCGCCTTCGCGCGCACCGCGCGGGCGAGCGGGTAGGCTGCCGCCCATGGAGCCCGAGGTCGAGGACGTCGCCCCCGAGGAGGCCGCTGCGCTCGTCGCAGCGGGTGCGCTCCTCGTCGACGTGCGCGAGCAGGACGAGTGGGACGCGGGCCGGATCGAGGGCGCGCTGCACTTCCCGCTGTCGACGCTGCAGGCGCGCTGGCAGGAGCTGCCCGACGCGGACCGCACGGTCTTCGTGTGCCGCAGCGGCGGCCGCTCGATGATGGCCGCTGAGGCGTTCGCCGCCGCGGGGCGAACGGGCTGCGCGAACCTGATGGGCGGCGCGCAGGCGTGGGCCGCGGCCGGCCGGCCCTTCACGGGCCGCGTAGCCTGACCCGCCCGACGGGAAGCCGCGCCACCGACCGCTCCGGGCTCCGCGTCTAGAATCCGGGGAGCACGCATCCCGACCGGGCGTCCCGCGTGGGGACGCCACCGACCCCGAGATCGCCTCCGGATGCCCTCCACCCGCACCCGTACCGCCCGCCGGATCGTCCCGGTCGCCCTGATCCTCGTCGCCGTCGGCCTCGTGACCCTGTCGGTGCGGGCGGGTGGCCGCGTCGACGACGGCGCGGCGCGCGCCGCGGACGCGCAGGTCGCCGTGCAGGAGGCCGCACGCCGCGCGACCCAGCCCGTCCGTGACGCGATCGGCTGGTTCGGCGAGCTGCGCGTGGCGCGGGCCGAGAGCGAGCGGCTCGCCGCCGAGAACGCGCTCCTGCGCGCCGACCTCGCGCGCCTGCAGGCGCAGGACCAGGACGTCGAGGAGCTGCGCGGCCTCGTCGGCTACGTGCAGTCGCCCGACTTCCCGCGCATCGAGGACTACGCGCCGCGCGCCGCGCGCGTCGTCGCCCGCTCGCCGTCTCTGACCTCCAGCACCGTCGTCGTCGACGCGGGGGAGGAGGCCGGGGTGCGGGTCGGCGACCCGGTGCTCGCCGGCGTGGCCGACGCCGCCGACGTCGGCGGGGCGGCACTCGTCGGTCGCGTCGGGACGGTCACCGACGGCACGGCCACCGTCGCGCTGCTCTCGAACGCGTCCGTCGCGGTCGGCGCGGCCGTGGCGGGCCGGCGCGGGGCCGACGGCATCCTGCAGCCGAGCGCGGCCGACCCGAACGTGCTCGTGCTCGGCTTCGTGCGCCGCGCGAGCGTCGTGCGGACCGGCGACCGCGTGGTCACCAGCGGCTTCATCGACCCCGCGTCGGGCCTCGCCTCCGCCTACCCGCGTGGCCTGCCGATCGGCGTCGTCTCGGAGGCGCGCCAGTCCGATACCGATACCTATAAGAACGTCCTCGTCGTGCCGTGGGTCGAGCTCGGCTCCTTCGCGAACGTGGTCATCCTGACTCGCGCCGAGGAGGCTCGGTGAGCGCGCCCGACGCCGCCGACGACCCGATCACGGAGCTCGAGGTGCAGTTCGCGGCGCCGACGCCGGCGGGCCGCTCGGCCGCCTCCCGGCTCGTGCCGCCCGTGGTCGCGATCCTCGCGCTGCTCGTCGCCGTCTACCTGCAGGTCGCGCTCGCCATCGACGGGCGCGTCCTCGGTGCCGTCGCGGACCTGTCCGTGATCGTCCTCTGCGCGACCGCGCTGCGCTGGGGGCCGGCCTGGGGCGCGGCAGCGGGGTTCGCCGCCGGTC
>JAURLF010000249.1 GCA_030831375.1 Gaiellales bacterium
CAACCGCCGACAGCAGCTCACCACGGTTCAGCTCGGCCCGAACATCGAGTTCGATTTCAAACCGGTCACGGCCGGCCCCGAGTTGTACATGAGCCCGCACGACTTCGTGCTGATGGACCTGGCGATCTTCGAAGCCGGCATGTCCGCCCAGGACGACGGCTACGACGCGGTCTGCATCGACACGATGTCCGACTCGGGCGTCAACGCGATCCGCTGCGAGCTCGACATCCCCGTGATCGGCCCGGGCCGCACCTCGTACCTGACGGCGCTGATGCTCGGCAACCGCTTCGGCGTGCTGACGCAGTGGGCGCCGTGGGCGGCGATCTACAAGAAGGGCATCGGCGAGCTCGGCCTGATGGACAAGTGCGCCGGCATCCGCCACATCGACACGCCGCCGGACGTCGTCAACCTGCTCGGCGGCAAGGAGGAGGTCGTCTTCCCGAAGCTGCTCGCCGCGGCGATGCAGCTCGTCGAGGAGGACGGCGCCGACGTGATCTGCCTCGGCTCCACCACGATGCACCAGTCGCACGCCTACCTGGCCGAGCACCTGCCGGTGCCGATCATCAACCCGGGGCCCCTGTCCTACAAGATCGCGGACGCCCTGCTCGACTGCGGGCTCACGCAGAGCCGCGCGGCGTACCCGAAGCCGCTGGTGCCGAAGCACGCGATGATCCACGCGATGCTCGACGCCGCCAAGGCCGAGCAGGAGGGCTGAGTCAGGGCGCGTCGGGGCCGAGGCGCTCGATCAGCGCCGCGGCCTCGGCGCTGCCCGCCGCCCGCGCCAGCACCCACCAGACGCGCGCCGCCTCGGCGCGGCCCGTGGCGTGGCAGAGCTCGCCGAGCCGGCAGGCCAGGTCGCCGTCGTCGGCGTCCGCGAGGACGCGGCCCGCGTCGGCGGGCGCGCAGCCGAGCAGGCCCGCGAGCTCGGCGGCGAGGCCCTCGTCGAGCGCGACGGCGCGGCCCCAGTGCTCGCGCACGCCCGGCAGGTCGGCGCGCTCCACGCAGGCGACGCCGAGGCGCCAGAGCGCGTCCGGGTTCTCGCGCTCGGCCATCCGCCCGAGCAGGGCCTGCCGGCGGGGGTCGCCCTCGGCCAGCAGGCGCAGGTGGTCGGCCGCCGCGGCGCTGCCCGCCTCGGCGGCGGCGCGCCATGTCGCCTCCGCGGCCGCGAAGTCGCCGGCGGCGTAGGCGGCGAGGCCGTCGGCGAGGAGCTGGTCGGGGCCGGGGTCCACGGCCGGCAGGCTAGCCGCCGGCCGGCTTCCCCGACGCGCCCGGGTGTGCGACGATCCGGCGGATGCCCGACGCTCCGCACCCGTTCCAGCCGCTGTCGCCCGACGAGATCCGGGCGGCCGCGCGGCTCGCGCGCACCGCCGACGGCGCGGACGGCTGCCGCTTCATCGCGATCGGCCTCGACGAGGCCGACAAGGAGGCCTACCACGCGTGGGCCGACGCGGGCGGCCCGCGGCCCGCGCGGCGCGCGCGCGCGTCGATCTACGATGCGGAGCGGCGCGTGCGCGAGATCACGGTCGACCTCGACGCGGCGGCGGTGGTCGGCGACCGGCTGTTCCCGGGCGCGTACCCGCCGATCACCCCAGACGAGTACGTCGCCGTGGAGGCGTCGGTGAAGGCCGACCCGAAGATGATCGCGGCGCTCGCCGCGCGCGGCATCGACGACATGGGCCAGGTGCAGGTCGACGTGCTCGCCTCCGCCAACATGGGGCACCCGCTGGACGGGAGGCACCGCTACGCGCGCGCCGTGCCGTACCTGCGCGGCGAGCTGGGCCGCAACTCGTACGCGCGCCCGATCGAGAGCCTGCTCGCCCTCGTCGACCTCGACACGCACGAGATCCTCGCGATCGAGGAGTACGACACCAAGCCGATCCCGCAGGCGGACGGCGAGTACCGCACCGGCACCGTGCCGGCCCGGCCGGGCGTCAAGCCGATCGAGATCACGCAGCCCGAGGGCGTCTCCTTCGCGGTCGACGGCAACCGCGTGCGCTGGTTCGACTGGGAGTTCTCCGCGTCACTCGAGGCGCAGGACGGCCTCGTCCTGCACGACGTGCGCTTCCGGGGGCGGCGGGTCATGCACCGCGCCTCGTGCGCGGAGATGATCGTGCCGTACGGCGACCCGCACCCGATGCACAACTGGCGCACCTACTTCGACGCCGGCGAGTACGGGCTCGGCGCCTGCACCAACTCGCTCGTCCTCGGCTGCGACTGCCTCGGCGAGATCACGTACCTCGATGCGCACCTCGCGGCGGGCGACGGCGACGTGGTCGAGATCGCGAACGCGATCTGCCTGCACGAGGAGGACCACAGCCTGCTCTGGAAGCACACCGACCACGCCACCGGCAACGTGGAGAGCCGGCGCGCGCGTCGCTTCGTCGTCAACTCGATGGCCACGGTCGGCAACTACGACTACGCGTTCCGTTGGAACTTCGGCCTCGATGGCCACATCGAGCTCGAGGTCCAGCTGCACGGGATCATCTCGACGATGGCCCACACGGACGGCGAGGAGCTGAAGGGCACGCAGCTCGTCGACCACGGCCTGTCGGGCCCGCACCACCAGCACCTGTTCTGCTTCCGGCTCGACCTCGACGTCGACGGGCCGCTGAACACCGTCCGCGAGATCGAGGCCGAGCCCGTCCCGACCGGCCCCGACAACCCGGAGGGAAACGCGTGGCGCTCCCGGACGACGGTGCTGCGCACCGAGTCGGAGGCGGCGCGCGATGCCCGGGACGACCTGGCGCGGCAGTGGTACGTCGGCAACCCGCGCGAGCTGTCGGTGGCGGGCGCCCCGCGCTCGTACCGGATCGTGCCGATGCACGGCGTCACGCCGCTGTTGGCCCGCCCCGAGGCGACGATCCACCGGCGCGCCGGCTTCGGCCTGCACACGCTGTGGGTGACGCCGTACCGCCCCGAGGAGCGCCACCCGGCCGGCACCTACCCGTACGGCTCCGTCGAGCAGGACGGCCTGCCGCAGTGGACGGCCGCCGACCGCGGAATCGAGGACACGGACGTCGTCTGCTGGTACACGGTCGGCGTGACGCACTTCGTGCGCCCCGAGGACTGGCCGGTGATGCCCGCGGCGCGCGCCGGCTTCCGGCTCGAGCCGGCCGGCTTCTTCGACCGCAACCCGACCCTCGACTGGCCCGCCTCCGAGGCGGCCTGCTGCCACCGGGACGCCTGATGCACTCGTCGACGGCGCTGATGATGGACGCCTTCCAGGTGGAGGCCGACGGGCGCCCCGCGGGACCCGCGGACGTGTGGCCCGGCTTCGACCGCCACGACCGCGTCGGGATCGTGCTGCGCGAGCCGCTCGGCGCGCTCGGCGCGAGCGCCCTGATGGCGCTGTCGGTGACCGCCTTCTACGACGTGCAGCGTGCGGAGCGCGGCGACGACTACCACCGCTACGCCGACTTCTACCTGTTCGGGCAGGGCACGGACGTCGCCGACTACGGCGAGCTCGACTGGTGGCCGTCCCACAAGCACGTCCAGACCGCGGAGGGCGATGCGGAGGAGCTCCTGCGCGCCGTCAACGATCGCGCGATCACGCGCCTCGTGGTGCCCGACGGGCCCGCGCGCGACGGGCGCCTCGAGCGCCAGACCCGCAGCTCGGCGCTCGACCGGCTGCGCTCGGCGATTTCGTACGACCCGCGCGGGCGCGTCGAAGGCGGCGACCTCGCGATCACCGCCGACCGCGTCGTCGAGAGCTACGTCGAGGTCGTGATGTTCGCGGGGTCGCCGTGGGTCGACGAGGAGCGCGAGCGCGAGCTGAAGGCGTGGCGGGAGACGCTCTTCACGGCGCCGAAGTCAGCGCGCGAGACGTACCGCCGGATCGAGCCCGCCGAGGCGCTCGGGCTCCTGTGAGCCCGCGCCGGCCCGCGACCGGCTGCTAGGTTGCGCCGCACGATCATGCCGACCCACCGCCGCATCCGGCCCTTCAACACGAAGGACACGTACCCCGAGCAGAACCTCTCGAACGACCTCTGCCAGGCCGTGGTCGCGAACGGCGTCGTCTACCTGCGCGGCCAGGTCGCGCAGGACCTCGACACGCGCGAGGACGTCGGCATCGGCGACCCCGCCGCGCAGGCGCACCGGATCATGGACAACGTCGAGCTCCTGCTCGCCGAGGCCGGCTCCGAGCCCACGCACATCGTCAAGTGCGTGATCTACCTGACCGACATCCGCCACCGCGAGCCCGTCTACCGCGTGCTCGGCGAGCGCATGCCGGGCGTCTTCCCCGTCTTCACGGGCCTCGTGGTGGTCGCGCTGGCGCGCCCCACCTGGCTGGTGGAGGTGGACGTGACCGCCGTGATCCCGGAGGAGGAGGGGGCGTGACCCTCTCGCTCGTCGCCGCGGACCCCGTGGCCGGCGAGTGCGGCGTCGCGGTGATGTCGTCGAGTCCGGCCGTGGCCGCGCGCTGTGCGCACGTGCGGGCCGGCGTCGGCGCCGTCGCCTCCCAGAACGTGACCGACCCGCGGCTCGGGCCGCTGCTGCTCGACCGGCTCGCGGCGGGCCCCTCGCCCGAGGCCGCCGTCCACGCCGTCATCGTCGCGCAGCCCGCCGACGTCATCGCCTACCGCCAGCTCGTCGCCGTCGACCTCGAGGGGCGCACCGCGATCCATTCGGGCGACCACGCGCTCGGCGTCGTCGGCGAGGCCCTCGGGCCCTGTGCGGCGAGCGCCGGCAACCTGCTCGCCGCGCCCGACGTGCCCGCGCGCGCGCTCGCCGGCCTCGCGGCCGCCACGGGCGGCCTCGCCGAGCGGCTGCTCGCCGGGCTCGAGGCGGGCCTCGCCGCCGGCGGCGAAGCCGGGCCGGTGCACTCGGCGGGCCTCGTCGTGGCCCGGGACGGCGTCGGCTGGCCCGTCGTCGACCTGCGTGTCGACTGGGACGACGACGATCCCGTCGGGCGGCTGCGCGACCTCTGGGAGCGCTGGCGGCCCGAGCTCGAGGGCTACGTCACGCGCGGGCTGAGGCCCGCCGAGGCGCCCTCGTTCGGCGTCCCCGGCGACGAGTAGCCCGGGCCCGGCCGGGCGCCGCGGAGCAGCCGCGGGTACGCTGCGTCCCGTCATCGATCCGACACAGGAGGTCCCGATGCGACTCAGGCTGACTCTGATCACAGCGGCGGTCCTCGCGCTCGCGGCCATTCCGTCCGCGGCGAGCGCGCTGGTCGCCTTCAGCAAGTACACGAAGACCGGAGGCCCGAACCAGCCGATCTGGCTCGCCGCCGACGACGGCTCCGACCAGCGCATGGTCGGCAGCGCGCGCGGGTTGATGCCGATGCTCTCGCCGGACGGCAAGTGGATCGCCTACTCGAAGGTCGCGGACCTGAAGACGTGGGAGACCGTCCTCGCCTTCGTCAACGTCCAGACGGGCGCGGTCACGATGAGCGACTGGCCCTGCAACGGCCCGGTCTGGGCGCCGGACTCGTCGCGCGTCGCCTGCACGCCGATCAGCAACGACGCGAAAGGCGTGATGAACGGGGGCGGGCTCTGGCTGGTGACGCCGACCCTGCAGGCCACCGAGATCGTCAAGCCCAGGGGCAACTCCGTGATCGGGTACTCGTTCTCCCCCGACTCGACGTGGGTCGCCTACGGCCGCCAGAGCTTCCCCGGCACGCTCGCCGGCGGCAAGCTGCGGGCGACCACGATCGACGGGTCGCGGACCCTCAAGCTCGGCGCCGGCGCCTACCCCGCCTGGGGGCCGGAGCAGATCGCGTACCAGCGCCTGAGGGTCGACCACCACGCCCGCACGACGGTCGTGCGCAGCCAGATCTGGCTGGTCGACGCGCTCGGCGGGATCGACACGGCCGAGCAGCTGACCTCGTACGCGTCGAAGGGCTTCGTCGAGGGCCCGATGCCGCTCGCGTGGACGCCTGACGGCTCGACCATCATCGGCACCGTCACCGGTGAGGACAAGATCGACCCGGTCCGCATCAACGCCCGCACGGGCAGGGTGCGCCCGATCGGCCCCGCCAACGCGCTGCCGATGGCGGTCTCCGCCGACGGCACGCAGGTGCTCGTGATCGCCGACCAGCTCGGCGGCAGCCCCGAGCAGCTGTACGCGGTGCCCGTCAACGGCACGGCGTCGTCGCTCTTGATCAAGAACGTCGACTTCGCCTCCGCCTGCAACACCTGGCAGCCGTAGGCCGTTCCCCTGGGCGCCGGCACGAGCCGGCGCCCAGGGCCCCGGCGGCCCGCCGGGAGTGGGCTGCGCGCATACGCCGCCTCATCCACCTCGCCGCCCTCGTCGCGCTCCTCGCCGCGCCCGCCCGCTGGGCGCCCTGAGCGCTCCCCGCCTAGGATCCCCCTGACCGACGAGGGGGAGGGGCCGACATGGCCGACGACGATACGCGCGAGCAGCTCGAGACGCTCTACTGGTGGGGCGTGCCGACGTTCTTCCGCTGCGCGCACGACGAGGACCCGTCCGCGTGCGACATCGGCGTGCTCGGCATCCCGCACTCGTCCGGCAACGGCTCGACCGAGCGCGACCAGCACCTCGGCCCGCGCGCCGTCCGCCACGTCTCCGCGCACAACCGGCGCCCGCACCGCACGTACGGCATCCACGCCTTCGAGGCGCTGCGCGTCCGCGACCTCGGCGACGTGCCGCTGCCCGAGGCGATGGACAACGAGGCCTGCGTCGACCGCATCGCCGCGCATACGCGTCGCGTCGCCGCGGCCGGCACGCGGCTCGTGTCGATCGGCGGCGACCACGCGATCACGGGCGCCGTCCTGCTCGGCCTCGCCGGCCCCGGCTCGACCCTGACCGCCGGCGGCCCCGTCGCCCTGATCCACTTCGACGCGCACGTCGACTCGTACGCGCAGCTCCCGCACTGGCTCGGCGCGCGGCGCTCCGCGGCCCACTGGGCCGCCTACCTCGTCGAGGCCGGCTGCATCGACCCGTTCCGGTCAAGCCAGATCGGCATGCGCGGCCAGCCGCGCACCGAGGGCTGGCTCGACACCAGCCGCCGGCTCGGCTACGACGTCGTCACGATGGAGGAGTGCCGCGTGCGCGGCCTCGCCGACGTGATCGCCGCCGCCCGGGCGCGCGCCGGCGACGGGCCCGTCTACGTCACGTTCGACCTCGACTGCCTCGACCCGTCGATCGCGCCCGGCGTCTCGAACCTGGAGGTGGGCGAGACGGGCTTCTCGATCGACGAGGCGAACCTGCTCCTGCGCGGCCTGCGCGGCCTCGACGTGGTCGGGGCCGACGTCGTCTGCCTGATGCCGACCAAGGACGACGCCGCCAACCGCACGGCGATGGTGGCGGGCCACGTCGCCTACGAGCAGGTGTCCCTGATCGCCGACCGCGTGCTGGCGGCCTAGGCCGCGCCGGCGGCGGCGCGCTCGCGCCGGGCGCCGCCGCGGGCGAGCGCGCCGAGGCACAGCTCGGCCGTGGCCGGGTTCGTCGCCAGCGGCGTGTCGTGCACGTCGCAGACCTTCATCAGCGCCTGGATGTCCGGGTCGTGCGGGTGCGCGGTCAGGGGATCGCGCAGGAACACGACGAGGTCGAGCTGCTCCTCCGCGACGAGCGCGCCGATCTGCAGGTCGCCGCCCAGCGGGCCCGACATCAGGCAGTGGACGCGCAGGTCGAAGTGCTCGTTGAGCAGGCCGCCGGTGGTGGCGGTGGCGACGAGCCGGCTCGTGCGCAGCGCGACCTCGTGGCGCTCGACGAGGTCGAGCATGGCGGCCTTGGCGCCGTCGTGGGCGACGAGCGCGATGCGGTGCGGTCTCTTCCCGTTCATGGCCCCAACCTACCCGCGGTCCGGCCGCGCTCCTGCCGCCGTCACCGGACCCGAACCGCCTCCGAACCGCTTCCGCGCACGGGCACGCGCTCCCAGTCCGACCAGTCCGCGCCGTCCCACACGCGCACCACCACCCAGCGCGCCGACGCGGGCTGGTTGCGCAGCACGATGCGGCTGCGGAAGGCGAGGGTCCGGGACGCGCGGCGCACGCGCACCTGCACGCACTCGGCGTCGCCCGTCAGGCGCAGCTCGATCGCCGTGCCGCGCCGCGTGGCCGTGACGGCGAGCGCGTCGAGGTCGACCGCGTCCGGGTCGTCGACGGGCGGCGCGGGCGCGGGGTCCGGGGCGGGCGCCGGGGCGGGGGAGGGGACGACGGCGAACGGGGCGAGCCGGCCCGGCACGTGCAGCTCGAGGCAGTCGGCGGCGAGGCCGTCGAGCAGGGGGTGGGCGAGTGTCCACGCCAGCTGCGTGTCCGTGTGGCCGACGCGCGCCGTGGCCTTGAGCGCGCCCGCGACGCCGTCGAGCTCGAGGACGGCGCGACGGGCGTGCGCGTGCGGGTCGGCCTCGACGACCTCGCGGCTCGTCGTGCGGCTGTCCCAGTAGCCGGAGCGGAGCCAGCGGTGGCGGCCCCGCCAGGAGTCCCAGCCGAGGTAGCTCCAGCCCGGCCCCGGCCACGCCGACGAGACCGTCCAGCGGTGCTGCTCGGGCACCCAGAAGCGCTCCGTCGTCGTCTCCGTGCGCGTCACGACCAGGTCCTCCGCCGTGATCCGGATGGCGGCGACGTCCGTCCGGCAGCTGCCGTCGCCCGGCGCGCGGCCGAGCTCGAGCAGGACCTCGCCCCGCGTCGGCGCCCCGAAGAAGCGCAGCGCCACGGTCAGCGCCTTCGCGCGGTTGTCGAAGGCGACGTCGACGCGGTCGACGTCGTCGGGCACGAAGCCGCCCTGGAAGGAGGGCGCGGTCGTGCGCTCGAATGAGCCGCCGAGCGACCAGTCGCCGGGGAAGGCGGAGGCGGCGGGGGCGCTGACGAGCAGGACGGCCGCGGCGAGCGCGGCGGGGACGAGGCGGGGGCGGTGCACGGCGGACCTCCGGTCGGGACGTCCGGAGCGTCGTGCGGGCGCACAGGCCGCTTACGCGGCCCCGGGGTCGCCGCGCCCGCCGGCCATGGCCGGTCGACGGGCGCGGCGAGGCGGGGTCAGCGGACGCGGACGCGCTCCCAGTCGGACCAGTCGGCCCCGTCCGAGAAGCGCACCATCACCCAGCGCACCTTCGCGGACTGGTTGCGCAGCACCACGCGGCTGCGGAAGGCCATCGTCTTCGAGGCGCGGCGCACGCGCACCTGCACCTTCTCCGCGTCACCGCTCATGCGCAGCTGGATCGACCGACCGCGGCGGCCGGCGCTGACGATGATGTCGTCGAGCGTCAGGTCGTCCTCGCTCGACGCCTCGGGCTCGGGCTCGGGCTCCGGCTCCGGCTCCGGCGCGGGGGCCGGCTCGGGCGCCGCGGGCGGCGCGACCGTGAACGGCGCGCGCCGGCCCGGCACGTAGATCTCGAGGCAGTCCGCCTGGACGCCGTTGAGGAGCGGCGAGCCGAACGACCACGCCATCTCCGTGGCGCCGTTCGGGAGGCGCTCGACATCGGTCAGCGAGCCGTCGACCTCGTCGAGCTCGAGGGTCGCGACGCGCTCGTAGTTGGCCGTGTCGAGGCCGGACACGATGCGGCTCCACTGGTAGCGCCAGTAGCCCTGGGCGGAGAAGCGGCCGACGTAGGTCCAGCCCTCGCCCGCGGGCGGGCTGTAGCGCGAGGTCGTCCACGCGTACTCCGTGCGGGACGGGCCGACGATGTCGCGTGCGGCGATCGAGACGTCCATCACGCCGGTCTGGCAGGAGCCGTCGGCCTGGCCGCGGCCGAAGTTGAGGTAGACGTTGCCGCGCTCCGGCACCTGGAAGTACTCGAGGCGGAGCGACAGGGTCTTGGCGCGGTTGTTGAAGACGGCCTCGACCTCGTCGACGTCGTTCGGGTTGAAGCCGCCGTAGAAGCTCGGCGACGTGGAGCGCTCGAACTCGCCGGCGATCCGCCAGTCGCCGTCGTACGCCTGGGCGGCGGGGACGGCCGCGAGGGCGGCGATGGCGGCGGCGCCGGCGAGGGCGCCGCGGATGCGGGTGCGGGACATGGGGTGGATGGCCTCCGGTGTCGTGGGTGGGGCTCACCGCCCCGTGCACAGGAGAAGACGCGGCGACTCGGCGGATCTGACGCACGGGTCGCCGTTCGCGTCCTCAGGGTCCTCTCAGGACCGTCCGCCATCGTGCGGCCCGTCAGACCACGGCGCCCCACGCGCCGCCGGCTGCAGGGGCTCGAAGGGCCTCGCGGCGCAGCCCCAGAGAGAAGGAGCGAACGACATGCAGGCACACACCACCAGGACCGGCCGGGGCGCGATCGCGCTGGTTGCCGCGCTCGCGGCGCTCGCCCTGCCCGCGGCGGCGCTCGCGCACGACCGCGCCGAGGACGGGCAGCGCCCGGCCGGCGCCCGGCCGGCGCTCGGGGGAGACCACGGACCGCGCGGCGAGATCGAGGGGCAGCGCAGCGGGGCCGGCGGGCAGTCCGCCGCCGTACGCCCGCAGCGCGGCGGCAAGCACGGGCCGAGCGCGGCGAAGGTGGCCGCGAAGCTGGGCCTCGAGCGGGCGGCGGTGCGCACCGCGATGCGCGCCGCGCACGAGCAGGTCCGCGGCGTCGAGGGCAAGGCGGAGCGCAAGGCCGCCTTCCGGGCGGCGCTCGCGGTGCAGCTCGGCCTGACGCAGGCCGCAGTCGACGCGGCGTTCGACGCGATCCGGGCCGACACGCTGACGGCCTGCGTCGACCGGCTGCTCGACCGGGGCATCGTGACGCAGGCGCAGGCGGACGCGATCGACGCGCAGATCGCCGCCGGCGAGCTCGACGCGGCGCACGCCGCGATCAAGGCCGCGAAGGCGGCTGCGCGCGCCGCCGCCGGCCGCGCCTAGGCCGCGCGGCCCGCGGGCCCAGCGGCCCCGCACGGACGACGGCCCCCGGGGGATCCCCGGGGGCCGTCGCGTGCATGCGCTGGAGAGGACTTGAACCTCCACGCCCTTGCGGGCACAAGGCCCTCAACCTTGCGCGTCTACCAATTCCGCCACCAGCGCGTGGAGCCCGAAGGCTACCCGAAGCGGGGGCGCCGTGGCGCGGCGGAGCGCGTCGAGCGGCGGCACGCCTTGCGAACACGCGTTCGATGTGCCATCCTTCGCACGAACACCCGTTCGATTGGAGGCCCCCGTGGCGCTCACGAAGCGGCAGCAGCAGGTGCTCGACGTCGTCGAGCAGTACATGGAGGAGCACGGCTACCCGCCCACGGTGCGCGAGATCGGCGACGCCGTCGGGCTCAACTCGCCGTCGACCGTGCACGCGCACCTGAAGGCGCTCGAGCAGTCAGGCGCCCTGCGCCGCGACGCGACGAAGCCGCGCGCGATCGACCTCGGCGAGCGCCGCCGGGAGCGCGCCGCGGCCCCGGTCGAGCTGCCGGGGGTGCGGATGCTGCCCCTGGTCGGCGCGATCGCCGCCGGCTCGCCGATCCTCGCGGAGGAGAACATCACCGAGCACATCGCCGTGCCGGAGCAGATCACGGCGAGCGGCGAGAACTTCCTGCTCACCGTGCGCGGCGACTCGATGGTCAACGCGGGGATCCTGGACGGCGACACCGTCGTGGTGCGCCGCCAGGAGGACTGCGCCGATGGCGAGATCGCGGCCTGCCTCGTCGACGGCGACGAGGCCACGGTCAAGCGCGTGCGGCGCGTCGACGGGCGGGTCCGCCTCGACCCCGAGAACGACGCGCTGCAGCCCTTCTACCCCGACCACGTCGTCGTCATGGGCGTCGTGGTGGGCGTCTTCCGGAGGATCTGAGTCATGCTTCTGCTCGACGTGGACGCCACCGCACCCGCCACCCGCACCCTCGAGGAGCTGATCGCCGCCTGGGCGGCGCCGCGCGCGCCGGCCGGCCACGAGGGCACCTGCCTGGTCTGCGCGGGCGAGACCCTGCGCGTGGAGCTGCGCGGCGGGACGGGCGCGTGGGCCTGCCGCGAGTGCGGCTCCGTGCTCGAGGACGAGCCGGCCGCGGCCTGACGCCGCGCCGGTTCGTGTGCTGGAATGGGCGCATGAGCCGGATGCGCCTGCTCGCCCTCGCCGCGACGCTCGCGGCCGTCGCGTTCGCTGCGTCGCCCGCGTCCGCCGCGCGCGTCGTCAACGGGTCGATCGCGCCGAGCTCCCTGAAGGGGAAGCCGTCGGTCGTGATGTTCTTCCACCCCTTCTGAGGGGCGTGCCAGGGCCAGGCGCCCGAGGTCGCGCGGTACGCGTCGGCGAACCGGAAGGTCAGGGTGGTGGCGGTCGCCTCGGGCGAATCGCGCCGCGCCGACGTCGTCGCCTTCGTCCGCAAGCGCTTCGGCCGCGCGCCGATCACCGTCTACTACGACAAGGCCGGCCGCTCGCAGGCGGCGTTCGGCGCCCCGTACCACCCGGAGTACCGGTTCGTGACGGCGCGGGGCCGGCTGACCGCGAAGGCGCCGCGCGGCTTCCCGCTCGACTGACCGGTTTCCGTCACGCCGCGCCGGTTGAGCGGCGGCGGCAGGCGGTCCCTCTATCCTCCGGAGCGTGCCGACGACCGACGAGCTGCTCCTGACCCGCGCGCAGCGCGATCTCTACGCCGAGCTCGAGGGCGACACCACGGAGGACCTGGAGCGCTTCGCGCAGGTGCTCGTCGCCCGCGTGGTCGTCCTCGTCCGCCACCGCTGCGTGCACGGGCGCGAGTCGCGCACCACGCTCGGCCTCGCGGAGCGCGCGCACGCGCTGGTCAGCGCCAACCCGCGCTCGGACGAGGCGCGCGCGGCGATCTGGAGCCTCGTCGAGTGGCTCACGCGCTGGCCCTGGGGCGCGGGCGCGCACGGCGCGATCGATCGGCTCGTGGTCGCCGGCGCGATCGCCGACCAGCTCGCCCGCGAGACCGCGTGACGATCGCCTGGCTCGCCGCCGCCCTGGCGATGGGCTACGCGTTCGGCTGCATCCCCGTCGCCAATCTCGTCGCACGCCGCCACGGCATCCGGGACCTGCGCGACGTCGGCGACCGCAACCCCGGCTACTGGAACGCGCGCGCGCTGCTGGGCTCGCGGTCGGCCCTGCCGATCCTGCTCCTCGACGCCGCCAAAGGCGCGGCCGGGGCGGGCTTCGGGCTCGCCGTCGCCGGCCTCGAGGGCGCGATCCTCGGCTGGATCGGCGCCATCCTCGGACACATGTTCCCGGCCCCGATGGGGTTCCGCGGCGGGCGCAGCCTGCTCTGCCTCGCGGGCGGGGCGATCGTGATCGTGCCGCTCGCCTGCCTCGTGTCCGGAGCGGTGCTG
>JAURLF010000029.1 GCA_030831375.1 Gaiellales bacterium
CAGCTCGTCGACGAGATGATCGCCTCGAACCTGCGCGGCCGCGGCGGCGCCGGCTTCCCCGCCGGCCGCAAGGCCTCGTTCCTCGCGCCCGGCGGCGAGCGCTACCTGGTGATCAACGGCGACGAGTCCGAGCCGGGCACGTTCAAGGACCGCGAGATCATCCTGCGCAACCCGCACATGCTGATCGAGGGCGTCCTGATCTACCTGTGGATGATCCGCGGCACCGCCGCCTACATCTACATCCGCGGCGAGTACCACAAGGAGGCCGCGATCCTCGAGGGCGCGATCGCGCAGGCGCGCGAGAAGGGCTACGTCGGGTCGCCGCTGCTCGGCACCGACTACGTGCCCGAGATCCACGTGCACCGCGGCGCCGGCGCGTACATCTGCGGCGAGGAGACGGCGCTGCTGTCGTCGCTCAACGGCGACCGCGGCCAGCCGACGGCGAAGCCGCCGTTTCCGGCCGTGTCGGGCGCGTTCAAGAAGCCGACGCTGCTGAACAACGTCGAGACCGTGGCCACCGTGCCGGTGATCATCGGGATGGGCGGCGCCGCCTACGCCGGCATCGGCACGGAGGAGTCGACGGGCACGAAGATGTTCTCGCTGTCGGGCCACGTCCGCAACCCGGGCAACTACGAGATGCCCCTGTCGATGACGTACCGCGACCTGATCGACGGCAAGGGCGGCGGGATGCCGGAGGGCCGCACGCTGAAGGCGTTCGTGCCGGGCGGCTCCTCGATGCCGATCCTGATGCCGAATCAGCTCGACACGGGCCTCGCCTTCGAGGCCGTCGTGGCGGCCGGCTCGATGGCCGGCTCGGGCGCCGTGATCGTCGTCGACGACCGCACCTGCATGGTGCGCTTCGCGCTGCGCACCGCCGAGTTCTACATGCACGAGTCGTGCGGCAAGTGCACGCCGTGCCGCGAGGGCACCCGCTGGATCACGGAGCTCCTGCGCAAGCAGGAGGCGGGACTCGGCAGCACCGAGGAGATCGACCTCCTGCTCGACATCTGCGACCGCGTCGAGGGCAACTGCCTGTGCGTGCTCGGCGACGCCTGCGCGATGCCGGTCCGCAGCCACATCCGCAACTTCCGCGACGAGTTCGAGGAGCACTGCCGCCTCGGCCGCTGCCCGTGTCCCGACGACGCCCCGATGAGCGAGCTCTACCCGCCGCTGTTGAAGGCGCCCCTGCCGATGGTGACCGCCCCGTGAGCACGACCGAGCCGGCGGTGGAGACCGTCACCCTCACGATCGACGGGCGCGAGCTGACCGTGCCGAAGGGCACCCCGCTCGTCGTCGCGGCCGCCGAGGGCGTCGGGGTCGAGATCCCCGTCTTCTGCTACGAGCCGCGACTCGGGCCGCCGATCGGCGCCTGCCGCATGTGCCTCGTCGAGATCGAGGGCGCGCCGAAGCTCCAGGCCGCCTGCACCCTCAGCTGCGCCGACGGCATGGTCGTGCGCACCGCCGAGGCCTCCGCGCAGGCCAAGGAGGCGCAGGACGCGGTCCTCGAGTTCATCCTGCTCAACCACCCGCTCGACTGCCCCGTCTGCGACAAGGGCGGCGAGTGCCCGCTCCAGGACCTGACGTTCCGCTACGGGCCCGGCTCGACGCGGATGACGCTGCCGAAGCGCACGTACGAGAAGCCGCTGCCGATCTCGCCGTCGATCGTGCTCGACCGCGAGCGCTGCATCCTCTGCTACCGCTGCACCCGCTTCTCCGGCGACGTCGCCGAGGATGGCGAACTGGTCGCCCGCGAGCGCGGCGCGCAGAGCGTGATCGCCACCTTCGACGAGAAGCCGTACGGCAACGCGTTCTCCGGCAACGTCACCGAGCTGTGCCCGGTCGGGGCGCTCCTGCCGACCGCGTACCGCTTCAAGGCGCGGCCGTGGGAGATCGTCAACGTGCCGACCGTCTGCACGGGCTGCGCGACGGGCTGCAACACCTGGTCGACGCTGCGCGAGGGCAAGGTCGAGCGGGTCCTCTCCCGCAACCACCCCGAGGTGGACGGCGGCTGGCTCTGCGACAAGGGCCGCTTCGCCCGCCACGAGCCGCGCGACGAGCGCATCGCCGGGCCGCTCGAGCGCGGTCCGGCCGGGCTCGCGCCCGCCGCCTGGGACGACGCGCTGCGCACCGTCGCCCAGCGGCTGCGCCACCACTCGGCCGCCGACGGCCCGGGCGCCGTCGCGATCCTGACCGGCGGCAGCCTGACGAACGAGGAGGCGCTGGCCTGGAGCCGCATCGCCCAGGACCTCGGGGCCCGCACGGCCTCGGCGCCCCTGGCGGCGCCCGCCGCGCTCGAGCTCGTCGACCCGTACGCCGCGACGCTCGCCCAGCTCGAGTCCGCCGACCTCGTCGTCGTGATCGGCGACCAGGAGCCGGCGGACCGCGCCGGCACGATCGACCTGCGGATCCGCAAGGCGCGCCGCGACGGCGCGCACCTCGCGATCGTCGGGCCCGGCGGCACGAGCCTCGAGGCGGACGCGGGCACCTTCCTGCGGACCCTGCCCGGCGCCGGCTCGGCCGCGCTGGCCGCGCTCGTCGCGGCCGCGCTCGAGACCGGCGGCGACCGCGTCCGCCCGGACGCCGGCACGGCGGGCGGGGCGGAGGAGCTCGCGGGCCTCGCCGGCGGCGACGCCCCGGCCGTGCGCGCCCTCGGCGATGCGCTCGCCCGCGCGGAGCGCCCCGTCCTCGTCGTCACCGACGCGGTGGCGGCGGCCGAGCTCGCGCACGCGGGCTGGGCGCTCGGCCTCGACCGCGCCGACGGCGCGGGCATCCTGCCCCTGCCCGTCGGCGCCAACGAGCGCGGCGAGCGCGCCGTCGGCCTCGTCGGCGGCTGGGACGAGGTGCTGCCCGCCCTCGAGGCGGGCGAGGTCACCGCGATCGCGTTCGTCGGATGCGACCCCGTCATCGAGGGCCCCGACGGCGAGCGCTGGCAGATGGCGCTCGCGCAGGCCCCTGTGGTGATCGCCGTGTCCGCCTTCACGAACGGCGTCACCTCGCAGGCCCAGGTCGTGCTGCCGCTCGACACGGAGCACGAGCGCGACGGCAGCGTGATGAACCTCGAGGGGCGCGTGCAGCGCGTGCGCCCCTCGCTCGCCCCCGTCAGCGGCGTGCCGCTGGTCGAGTGGACGAGCCGTCTCGCCGGCTTCCTCGATGTGGCCACCGCGCCGAGCGCCGCCAAGGCCTTCGCGCTGCTCGCCGAGGGCAACCCCGCCTTCGCCGGCCTCTCCTGGGGCGGGCTCGGCGACCGCGCCCCGCTGCACCTGGAGCGCCCCGCCGCCGCGGCCGTGCCCGCCGCCGCCCCGCCGGCGCCGCCGGCCGCCCCGGCCGAGGGCGCGTTCCGCCTGATCGCGCCGCGCCCGCTCTTCAGCGGCGCGGCGGTCGAGCGCACGCCGACCCTCGCGCACCAGCGCGCCCCGTGGGTCTCGCTCGCCCATGCCGACGCCCAGCGGCTCGGCGTCAAGCGCGGCGACGAGGTCTCCGTGCGCCACGCGGCCGGCGAGCACACCGGCCCGGTGCGCATCTCGCGCCGGCAGCTGCCCGGCAGCGTCCGCATCAACTGGCGCGGCGCGCCCGCCGGCACGAGCGCCGTCGTGGAGGCCCGCTAACCCCTTCCCCCACCATGGTCGACGGCGTCCTCGCAACCATCATCAAGTCCTTCGTGCTCGTGAACGTCCTGATGGGCTTCTTCGCCCTGATGACGTGGGTCGAGCGCAAGCTGATCGGGCGCTTCCAGGTCCGCTACGGGCCGAACCGCGTCGGCCCGTACGGCCTGCTGCAGCCGATCGCCGACCTCGGCAAGATGCTCCAGAAGGAGAACATGGTCCCCGAGGGCGCGCGCCCGAAGCTGTACATGGCCGCCCCGTTCATCGCGATGACGTGCGCGATCGGCGCGTTCGGGCTGATGCCGTTCGGCGGCCTCGCCACCCTGCCCTTCACGGACTACCAGTTCCACCTCTACATCGCCGACACCAGCGTGTCGCTGCTCGTCGTCGCCGCGATCGGCTCGCTCGGCTTCTACGGCCTGCTGATCGGCGGCTGGGCGTCGGGCTCGAAGTACGCGCTGCTCGGCGGCATGCGCGCGATCGCCCAGCTCGTGTCCTACGAGGTCGCCTTCACCCTCGCCGTGATCGGCGTCGTCATCCAGGCGGGCTCCCTGTCCTTCATCGCGATCTCCGACGCCCAGATGCCGCTGTGGTTCATCATCCCGCAGTTCCTCGGCTTCCTCGTCTTCTTCGTGGCCGCCGTGGCCGAGTCAAACAGGTCCCCGTTCGACCTCGTCGATGCCGTCGGCGAGGTGGTAGCCGGCTCACACACCGAGTACGGCGGCATGAGCTACG
>JAURLF010000004.1 GCA_030831375.1 Gaiellales bacterium
CTGCGCAAGGTCGTGGTCAACGACGACGGCGGCACCGCCGTGGTCGGCGACTTCGAGCTGATGGCCGACGGCACCGACGGCAACGACCTGTCCGGCACGTCGCCCGTCGACTCCGGCCCCGGCCTCATGGCCGACACCTGGGCCCTGTCCGAGACGGGACCCGACGGGTACGCCGGCACCTGGTCGTGCAAGGGCGGCACCCCGAACGGCGGCGTCGACGCCGCCGTCGACGCCGAGCCCGCCAGCATCACGCTCGGCATCGGGCAGGAGGCGACCTGCACGGCCACCAACGACGACATCGGCGCGCAGCTGATCGTCATCAAGGAGGTCGTCAACGGCCAGGGCGGCAGCGCCGGTCCGGGCGACTTCACCCTCGCCTCGAACGGCGTCAACGCCGTGCCGGCGACGTTCCCGGGCGCCGCGGCGCCCGGAACCACGATCGACCTCGAGCCGGGTTCCTACGACGTCTCCGAGACCGGCCCCGCGGGCTACCGCGCGGCTTACTCGGAGGGCTGCGCGGGCACCATCGCCCTCGGGGAGACCCGCACGTGCACCGTCACGAACACCCGGCTCGGCACCCTCACGGTGGCCAAGGCGCTGTCGCCGGTGACCAATCCGGGCCGGTTCGACCTGTCGATCGACGGGATCGTCCTCGCCGCGGGTGTGGGCGACGGCGGCACGACGGGCGCGCGGCCCCTCGAGCCGGGAAGCCACGTCGTCGCTGAGGCGGGCGCTGCGGGCACCGCGCTCGCGGGCTACACCTCCGCGCTGAGCTGCGCGGACGCCACGGGCGTGATCCTGACGGCCAGCCCGGCCACCTCCGCGGCCGTCTCGCTCGCGGACGGCCAGGACATCGTCTGCACGTTCGCCAACACGGCGATCCCGCCCACGACGCCGGTCACCCCGGCCGCCGTGGTCGCGCCGCCGACGGCGATCCTGCCGCCGAGGGCCGTCCGCGGTCGCGCCACCCTGCGCGGCCCGTCGGGCTGCGTCGACCCGGGCATGGTCTTCACGCGGGTCACGGTCCGCAACGCGAAGTCCGTGGCCTTCTACCGCGACGGCCGCTTGGTCAAGCGCGTCGCCACCGGCACCGCGGCCAAGCGCACGTACGCCGTGCGCACCGCGATCCGCCCGGGTGACTTCTCCCTGCACCGGGTCAAGGTCCGTGTGCGCTACGTGACCGGGGCGAGGCCCGCCGCCAAGGTCATGACGCACCGCTTCGGCCAGTGCCGCGCGAGCTCCGTGACGGGGTAGGGCCGCAGCGGAGCGCTCGCCCGTCCGTCGGGCTCCGGCATCCAGGCCGGGGCCCGACGGACGGCCAGCCCGGCCGTCCCGCGCCCCGCTGCGATACGGCGGGTGATGCATGCAGACCCCGCCCGCACGGCCCGCAAAGCCGAGCACCTCGAGGCCGCCGCCTCGCCCGACGCCGTCCACCTCGGCGGCTCCGGCCTCGACGAGGTGCGCCTGCGCCACCGAGCGCTGCCGGGCCGCGACCTCGAGCAGGTCGACCTCGCCGTCGACGTGCTCGGCCGGCGCCTCGACGTGCCGCTGATCGTCTCGGCCATGACGGGCGGCTCGGAGGCGTCGCGCGCCGTCAACCTCGAGCTGCTCGAGGCCGCAACCGAGCACGGCGCCGCGATGATCCTCGGCTCGAGCCGCGCGCTCGTCGACGAGCCCGGCCTCGTCGACACGTACCTGCCGTCGTCCGCGCGGCCGCCGCTGCTCTTCGCCAATCTTGGCGCCTCGCACCTCGTGCAGGGCCTCGGCGCGGACCAGGCCCTGCGGGTGGTGGAGCTGCTCGACGCCGACGGGCTCGCGCTGTACCTGAACCCGCTGCAGGAGGCCGTGCAGCCCGAGGGACACCCCGAGCTGGCCGGCGCGATCGAGCTGATCGCCGACCTCGTCGAGCGGCTGGCGCCCCTGCCGGTGATGGTCAAGGAGATCGGCTTCGGCCTCGATCCCGATGACGTCGCGCTGCTCGCCGACGCCGGTGTCGCGGCCGTCGACGTGGCCGGTGCCGGCGGCACCAACTGGGCGCTCGTCGAGGGACTCCGCGACGACGGCGCTCGCGCTCTGGCCGCGCCGTTCTCCACGTGGGGGACCCCGACTGCGCACGCCCTGCGCGACGCCGTGCGCGTGGCCGGCCTGCGCCTGCCCGTGATCGCCTCGGGCGGCGTCCGCGACGGCGTCGACGTCGCCCGCTGCCTCGCGCTCGGCGCGACCGCCGCCGGCATCGCCCGGCCGATGCTGCTCGCCGCCCGCGCCGGCACGGCCACGGCCGCGCTCGGCACGATCGCCGAGCAGCTGCGCGTCGCCACGTGGTGCGCGGGCGCGCCCGCCGCGCACGCGCTCGGCCCCGAGCACCTCCGCCCCGGGGCCTGACCCCGCGTACCCTGCGACCCATGGCCGCCACCGCCACCGGACCCCGCCGCGCCGTCGTCATCGGCTCCGGCTTCGGCGGGCTCGCCGCCGCGATGCGCCTCGTGGCCGCCGGCCTCGATGTGACCGTGCTCGAGCGGCTGCCCGCCCCCGGCGGGCGGGCCTCCCAGCTCGTCGACCAGGGCTACACGTGGGACCTCGGACCGAGCCTCGTGACGATGCCGTGGTGCTTCGACGAGCTGTTCGCGCTGCTCGACCGCGACTTCCGCTCCGAGGTCGAGCTCGTGCCACTCGAGCCGTTCTACCGGATCGAGTGGCCGCACGACGGCGTGCGCCTCGACTTCAGGGGCGACGTGCCGGCGATGCAGGAGGAGCTCGCGCGCCTCTCGCCCCCGGATGCCGCCGCCTACCCGGCCTTCCTCGAGGCGTCGCGGCTGATCCACGAGAACGCCGTCCTCGCGGCCGGGCGGCGCGCCTTCGAGAACCCGCTGCCCTTCGCGAGGCTCCTGCCCACGATGCTGCGCCTCGACGCGGCGCGCAACCTGTCGCGCTTCTGCTCGAAGTACTTCGAGGAGGAGCACGTCTTCCAGGCCATGAGCTTCCACTCGCTCTACATCGGCGGCGACCCGTACCGCGTGCCCGCCGTCTACGCGGCGCTCGCGTACCTGCAGGTCGCCGACGGCGTCTGGTACACGAAGGGCGGCATGTACGCCATCGTGCAGGCGATGGTGCGGGCCCTCGAGGGCGCCGGCGGAACGGTGCGCTGCGAGGCCGACGTCGACGAGATCATCGTGCGCGGCGGCCGCGCGATCGGCGTCCGCCTCGCGGACGGCGAAGTCGTGCCCGCCGAGGTCGTCGTCTCCGACGCCGACCCGGTGCGCACCCGCACGCGGCTCCTCAAGGGCGCGCCCGACTCGGCGCCGTGGCGGTTCCGGCCGCCGGCGAACGGGATGTCGTGCTTCCTGCTCTACCTCGGCACGGACCGCCGCTGGGACCAGCTCCTGCACCACACGCTGATCGTCGGCCCGAACTACCGGCGCTTCATCGACGACGTCACGCGCCGGCGCGTGCTCCCGCAGGACCTGTCGCTGTACCTGCATGTGCCCGCCCGCTCCGACGCCTCGATGGCGCCGCCCGGCGGCGACTCCCTGGCCGTGCTCCTGCCGGTGCCCAACCTCGCCTCCGGCGACGACTGGGGTCAGATCGGTGACACGTGGCGCGACAAGGTGCTTGACTACCTCGAGCACGACGCGGGGCTGGAGGGGCTCCGCGCATCGATCAAGGTGGAGCACCGGATGACGCCGCTGGACTTCGAGGAGCGCTACGACGCCGACGAGGGCACCGCCTTCTCGACCGAGCCCGTCCTGACCCGCTCGGCGTACTTCCGCCAGCCGAACCGCGACCGCACCGTCGAGGGCCTCTACCACGTCGGCGCGGGGGCCCACCCGGGCGCCGGCGTGCCCGGCGTCCTGCTCGGCGCCGAGGTCGCCGCCGGCCTCGTGCGCCGCGACCTCGGAGTGCCGGCGTGAGGGTGCCGCGCCCGCAGCTGCGGCTGCCGCGCCGCGCCGCCGAGCCCGCCGACGCCTACCTGCCGGAGGCCGAGGAGGTGATGCAGAACGTCGCGCGCACCTTCTCCGTCGCCGCGAAGCTCCTGCCCGCCACCGTCCGTGACGACGTCGTGCTCCTGTACCTCGTGCTGCGCACCCTCGACGACCTCGTCGACGAGCAGAGCCCCGATGCGGCCGACGCGATCGGCGCCGTCGAGACGTGGCTGGTGACCGGCGAGGCGACCACGCGCGAGACCGTCA
>JAURLF010000030.1 GCA_030831375.1 Gaiellales bacterium
CGTAGAAGGCGCCGTCGATCAGCACGATGTCCGAGACGCCCTTCGCGATCTGCGAGCCCGACCCGAGCGCGATGGAGATGCGCGCGCGCTTCATGGCGGGCACGTCGTTGACGCCGTCGCCGATCATCGCCACGTAGCGCCCGCGCCGGCGCAGGGCGTCGACGATCTCGCGCTTCTGCTCGGGCGTGATGCGCCCGAAGACGCTCGCCGACTCGGCGAGGTCGGCGAGGGCGTCGGGGTCGTGGGTGGGGAGGTCGGAGCCGGAGACGGCTTGCCCGGCGGGGATGCCGGCGGCCTCGGCGACGGCCTCGACGGTGCGCGGCGCGTCGCCCGAGATCACCTTCACCTCGACGCCCTCGCGGCGGAAGAAGGCGACGACGTCGCGCGCGTCGGGGCGCATGCGCTCCTCGAGCACGACGATGCCGCGCGGCTCGAAGCCGACGGGACGCGGCTGGGCGTCGGTGTCGGCCGGGTCGGGCACGGGCGGCAGGGCGCGGGCGGTGCCGACGACCAGCACGCGCCCACGGCGGGCCTGGTGGCGCTCGACCTCGGCCGTCAGCTGGCCGGCGCCGAGCGCCTCGGGTGCGCCGAGGACGATCGCCCCGTCCTGCAGTTCGACGCCCGACCACTTCCATGCCGACGAGAACGGCAGCTCCGCGACGACGGGCTCGGGTTCCCGCGGGAGCTCATGGTGGATCGCGTCCGTGGAACCCGAACGCACCTGCGCCGACGCGGCGAGGCGGCCGAGCAGGCCGCGCACCTCGGCCTCGTCCGTGCCCGGCGCGGCCACCACCTGCGCGAGGGTGAGCGTGCCGTCGGTGAGGGTGCCGGTCTTGTCGACGCAGATCGTGTCGACGCCGGCGAGCGATTCGACGGCGTTGAGGCGCTGCACGAGCGCGCCCGTGCGGCTGATCTTGACGGCGCCGAGGGCGAAGGTGAGGCTGGTCAGCAGGATCAGGCCCTCCGGTACGACGCTGATCAGCCCCGCCGTGGCCGTCTCCGCGGCCTGCCGGAACGGGGTGTCGTGGATCCGGAACGCCACGATCAGGGCCGCGGCGAGCGGCACCATCAGCAGGATCAAGACGCGCAGCAGGCGGTCGATGTCGAGCTGGAGCGGCGAGCGCTCGTCGGTGTTGCGGCGCGCCTGCGTGGTCAGCCGGCTCGCGTACGAGGCCGCCCCGACCTCCGTGACGCGGTAGACGCCCGCGCCGGCCGCGCAGTACGCGCCCGACAGGACGCGATCGCCGATCCGGCGCGGCACGTGATCGGCCTCGCCGGTCAGGATCGACTCGTCGAGGGCGAGGCCGTGCGCCTCGACGACCTCGCCGTCCGCGACGACCTGGTCGCCCGGCTGCAGCTCGATCACGTCGTCGGGGACGACCGCGTCGGCGAGCACCGACCGCGTGGCGCCGTCGCGGCGCACCGTCGCGTGCGGCGCGACGAGCAGCGCGAGCCGGTCGAGGGTGCGCTTCGCGCGCAGCTCCTGGACGATCCCGATCAGCGAGTTGATCGCGATGATCAGCGCGAACAGCGCATCCCCCCAGGCGCCGGGGACGACGATCAGGACCAGGAAGCCGAGCGTGATCGCGTTGATCAGCGTGAAGACGTT
Source organism: Gaiellales bacterium (assembly GCA_030831375.1). GTDB lineage: Bacteria > Actinomycetota > Thermoleophilia > Gaiellales > F1-60-MAGs149 > F1-60-MAGs149. The sequence continues at coordinate 1,610 of JAURLF010000030.1, forward strand.
GCGGCGCAGGATCGCGCGCACGGGCAGGCTCGTCGGCGGTGGGGGCTGTTCGCCGAGGGCGCGCCGGCGCGCCTCGACCTCGGCCGTGGACAGGCCCGGGTGGGCGGTCGCGCTCACCGGCGAAGGGTATCTAGGGGCGGAAGCTGTCGAGCGGGTCGGGCACGGTCACCGGCTCGGGCTTCGCAACCGGCGTCGCCTGCGCCTTCGGTGCGTTCAGGCCCGAGCGGGCGAGGGCGAGCAGGCGCCGGCCGTAATCGGAGGCCGCCGCCTCGGACGCGCCGCCGGGGGAGTCCGTCATGACGGACACGATCAGGGGGCCCTGCGGCGTGAAGACGACGCCGACGTCGTGCCAGGCGCGGTCCACGAAGCCGATCTTGTGCGCCGTCACCCACGGCGTCCACGGGTCGATCAGGCCGTCGTACGAGGTGTGGGAGAGCAGCCACAGCGCGACGCGCGCGTCGCGGCCCGTGAGGCCCATCCGGCGCGCCTTGCCGCGTCCCGCGGCGGCCTCGACGATGGACTGCATGAGCACGCCCATGTCGTGCGCGGTCGTGTGCTTGCAGCACGGCAGCTCGGGCTGGTCGGCGACGGCGTTCGGCGGGGCGCGCCGGTCCTGGCCGGGCAGGTAGCCCGCCGCGACGTCCGTGCGGGTCGCGCCGAGGGAGCGCGCGACGCGCGTCGCCATCGCGCCGCCCGCCGCCGTCGACCCGCCGATCATGGTCAGCACCTCGTTGGCGGCGTCGTTGGAGGAGGAGCGCACCATCTGCTGCACGGGTCCCCACAGCGGCGTGTCGGGCAGGTCCGCCTTCGTGCGCATCAGCGCCGTGATCAGGATCGGCAGCTTGACGGTGCTCGCCGCCGTGAACTGCGCGGCCGCGTTGTAGGAGGCGCCGCGGCCCGTCGCGAGGTTCGCGATCCAGCCGGCCGCGGCCGTGGGCGGCTTCGCCATCACGCGCATCCTGACCTGCGCCTTCGGCGCCGTCTGGCTGACGCGCCGCACGTCCATCGAGGCGCGTGGCAGGCCCGTCACGTTGCGGGCCGTGACGGCGCCGACCCTGCGGCCGTCGCGCCAGCCGACGACCGTCACCGTCAGGTCGCGGCTCGGCAGTCCGATCGGGCCGACCGTGCCGCGGCGCAGCGGCCGCTGGAAGCCGACGAGCCGGTAGCGGCGGCCGTCGACCTTGATCTCGAGGGCGTCGACGGGCTGCGCGGAGCGGAACTGGATGAGGCCCGGGTTGGCTTCGTAGGCGCGCGGCGTGTCGACGGCGAAGGCGGCCATGCCGCGCGCATGGTACGGGTCGCGTTCCCGGTGTCCGGGGGGCTGCGTAACGTGCCCGGAAGGTGGAACGGCATGAGGATCTCGCACGGCTCCTGGACCTCCGGTTGGCGGGGCTCTGGACGGAGCTCTTCGAGGTGCCGCGCGAGCAGTGGGACCCCGAGCTGATCGGCTGGTACCTGCGCACCGCGTACAGCCAGGGCTACGCGGACGCGATGAGCTACATCGACCGCGCCGAGATGCGCGACGAGCTGCAGCGCATCGACGGGCAGCGGCCCGAAGCCGCCTGAATCCCGTCATCCAAGCCGGATTCGGGCGCCCTTCGATAGACTGGGTGCCGTGAGCGAGACGCCCGCCGCCACCCCTCAGGAGCCCCAGCGGGGCTTCCGGCACATCCGCCTCGTCGTCGCCCTCGCGGTCGCGTCCCTGCTCGGCACGTTCGCCGTCTACACGGCCTTCGCGGACACCTCGATCCCGGTGCTCGGCGTCGCGCAGGCCTCGACGGGCTACGACGGCGAGGACGTCCGCCTGGAGGGCCGCGTGACCGAGGCCACGGGCGACGCCGCCGACCCGCAGGGGCTGCGCTTCACCGTCCGCGACTTCACGACGGACGCCACCATCGACGTGGTCTACAAGGGCTCCGTCCCGGACGCCTTCCGGGTCGGGCGCGAGGTCGTCATCGACGGCCGCCTCGAGGGCGGCACGCTCGCCGGAACGCCCGACACCCTCGTCACGAAGTGCCCCTCGAAGTACGAGGAGCAGAAGACCACGGCGGACGCGGCCTGAGCCGCGGGCTGGGGTAGGGCATGGCGCTCGTCGGCCACGGCGCGCTGATCCTCGCGCTGCTCCTCGCCGTCTGGGCCGTCGGCGCGGGCCTGATGGCGGCCACGGGCCGCGACGCGCGCTTCGCGCGCTCCGCCGCGGCCGCCCTGTGGGGCATCCTCGCGCTCGTCCTCGTCGCAGACGCGATCTTCGTGTACGCGATCATCACGCACGACTTCTCGTTCGAGGTCGTGGCGGCCAGCACGTCGCGCTCCCTGCCGTGGATCTACCTGATCACGTCGGCGTGGGCCTCGCAGTCCGGGTCGCTGCTGCTGTGGATCACGATCCTGATCGTGTTCTCGCTGATCGCGCTGCGCGCGACCCGCGCCGGCCTCGGCGAGCTGCGCCCGTGGCTGATCGCCATCCTCGGCGCCATCGCGGGCTTCTTCCTGCTGCTGCTCGTGGTGCCGGCGAGCCCGTTCGCGACGCAGATCGCGCCGCCCGACGGCAACGGCCTCAACCCGGCGCTGCAGAACCCGTACATGGCCACGCACCCGCCGGCCCTCTACCTCGGCTACGTCGGCCTCGCGATTCCGTTCGCGCTCGCGCTCGCCGCGATGCTCGCCGGCCGCGTCGACGCGCGCTGGGTCGTCGCGTCGCGGCGCTGGACGCTCGTCGCCTGGGGCTTCCTCGGCGTCGGCATGCTGCTTGGCTCGCACTGGGCGTACACGGAGGTCGGCTGGGGAGGCTTCTGGGCCTGGGACCCCGTCGAGAACGCCGCCCTGATGCCGTGGCTCGTCGCCACGGCGTTCCTGCACAGCGTGATCGTGCAGGAGAAGAAGGGCATGCTGAAGGTCTGGAACATCGCCCTGATCGCCGGCGCCTTCGCGCTCTCGATCTTCGGGACGTTCCTGACCCGCTCCGGGATCCTCTCGTCCGTGCACGCCTTCGTCGAGAGCGACATCGGCTGGTACTTCATCATCGCCCTGATCGTGATCTGCGGCGGCTCGTTCGCCGTCATCCTCTGGCGGCTGCCGCTGCTGCGCGCCGACCAGCGCATCGAGAGCGTCGTCAGCCGCGAGGCCACGTTCCTGTTCAACAACCTGCTGCTCGTCGGCATGGCCTTCGCCGTCCTGTGGGGCGTCCTCTACCCGCTCCTGACCGAGGCCGTCGGCCGCGTCCGGGAGACCGTCTCGTCGCCCTTCTTCGAGTTCTTCGCGATCGCCTTCGGCATCCCGCTGCTGCTCCTGATGGGGATCGGCCCGCTGATCGCGTGGCGGCGCGCCTCCCTCGCCCAGCTCAGGCGGTCCTTCCTGTGGCCGCTGGTGGCCGGCCTCGTCGCCGGCGCCGCGATGATCGCGTTCGGGCTCGGCTCGTCGTGGGCGAGCGTCGCCGCGGGCTCCGTCTGCGCCTTCACGACAGCCACCATCGTCAGCGAGTTCGCGCGCGGCACGCGCGCCCGCCACGCCATCAACGGCGAGGGCTGGCTGACCGCCTTCGGCCGGCTGATCGGCAAGAACCGGCGCCGCTACGGCGGCTACGTCGTGCACATCGGCATCATCGTGTTCGTGATCGGCGCGATCGGCTCGTCCGCGTACGAGACCCGCGCGGAGGGCCTGCTCCTGCCGGGGCAGACCCTGGCGGTCGGCGACGCCACGCTCACCTTCCGCGGCGTCCAGGAGTCCGAGGGCCCGAACTACACGCAGCGCGCCGCCATCCTCGACGCCACCCTCGGCGGCGAGTCGATCGGCGCGCTCGAGCCGGGGCGGCGCTCCTACCCGCGCGAGCAGACGACCTCCAACGAGGTCGCCGTCCACACGACGCTGACCGGCGGCGACCTGTTCGTGATCCTCGACGGCATCCGCGGCGACGGCGCCGTCCAGGTCAAGGCCTTCTACAAGCCGCTCGTCGTGCTGATCTGGCTGTCGGGGATCGTGTTCGCGCTCGGCGTCCTGATCTGCGTCTGGCCCGACCAGCGCGAGCGCCGGCGCATCCGCCGCCGCTACGCCGAGGAGCCGCTGGCGGGGGAGGGGCCGGCGTGACCGACTACCTCGTCCTCGCCGTGCTCGCGATCGCCGTGGTCGTGCTCGTCGCGTGGCCGCTCCTGCGTCCCGCGACCGCCGCGGACCGCCTCGACGCGACGACAGAGGCGCAGCGGCGCCGGCTCGCCCTGCGCGAGGAGCGCGACCTCGCCCTCGAGGCCCTCAAGGAGCTCGAGGTCGACCACGCCACGCACCACATCGGCGATGAGGACTACGCCGAGCTCGTCGCGCGCGAGCGGGCCCGCGCCGCCGCGGCGATCCGCGCCCTCGACCGGGAGCTCGGCACGGCCCCCGGGGACGCCCGCTAGGCTCGGCCCGGTGAGCGTCCCCGTCCGCACGGAGTCCCACGGCGCGCTGCGCGTGATCGCGCTCAACGACCCGCCGACCCGCAACGCGCTCGGCCCGCTCGCCGCCGACCGCCTCGCCGAGGCCCTCGTCGCGGCGGCCGACGACCCGGATGCGCGGCTCGTGATGCTGACGGGCGACGGCGGCGTCTTCTGCTCGGGGGCGGCGATCCGCGCCTGGGAGTCCGCTGACGGGACGGGGGAGACCCTGACCGACGTCGGCACCGAGCTCTGCGAGTTGATCGAGCGGCTGCCCGTGCCCGTCGTCGCCGCCCTGCCCGGGCACGCCGTCGGCGGCGGTGCCGAGCTCGCGCTGGCCGCGGACTGGCGCATCGCCGACCCCGCGGCCGAGCTGCGCTTCGTGCACACGGGCTTCGGGCTGATCCCCGGCTTCGGCGGCCTCGCCCGGCTCGAGCTGCTCGCCGGCCGCGGGCGTGCGCTCGAGCTGCTCGCCACGCGCGCGCAGATCGGGGCCGAGGAGGCCGCGCGGATCGGCCTCGCCGACGCCGTCGTGCCGGCCGCCGACCAGCTCACGTGGTGCCTGGCCCGGGCCGAGGCGATGCAGGGCTCCGCACGCGGCGCCGTCTCCGCGCTCAAGCACGCGCTCTGGACGGGCGATGAGCGCTCCGCGTTCCTGCACGTCTGGCCGGACCGGCAGCTGCCCGACCGACTCGGGTCCTAGGCGCCGCGTCGGCTACCCTGAGGGCCAACCGCGAAAGGGATCGCATGAGCGCAGTCACCAAGGAGCAGGTCCTCGACGCCCTCAACCAGGTCGAGGATCCCGAGCTGATGATGGGCATCGTCGACATCGGCCTCGTCTACGAGGTCGACGTGGACGCCGAGAGCAACATCAAGGCCACCTACTCGCTGACCTCGATGGGCTGCCCGGCCGGCCCGCACATCGCCGCCGAGATCGAGCGCGCGATGCGCGAGATCCCGGGCGTCGGCGAGGTCGAGGCCGAGCTCGTCTGGTCGCCGCCGTGGACCCCGGACCGGATGTCCGAGGACGCGAAGTTCGCGCTCGGCTTCTAGTCGGGCGCGCGTCGACGCGCTGACGGGGACCGGGCGCTCGTCGGAACGGGCGGGCTAGGCGTCGTCGCCGACGGCGACGGCGTCCTCAGCGGGCGCCTCGACGGCCGCGACGGCCGTCTCCTCGACGACGCCGGCCTGCGTGGCCTCGGCGGACGCCATCGTCTGCTCATCGCCCTCGTCGCGCCGGCGGTCCGGGCGGCCGCCACCGCGGGCGCGCTCCAGCTTCGGCATCACGAAGGGCAGGAGGCCCATCTCGCGGGCCCGCTTGATCTCGCGCGCGGCGAGCGCCTGCTGGCGGCGCGAGAGGCCCGTCATGCGGCGCGAGCGGATCTTGCCGCGGTCCGACAGGAAGCGCTTCAGGCCCTCGACGTTGGTGTAGCGGATCTGGTCGTCCGAGATCTGGACGCGCTTGCGCTTCTTCGGAGGAGCGGTGGTCCGCTTGCGTCGAGCCTGCTGTGCCACGTGTGTGGATCTCCCGGTCGGGAAAAGGACCGCGGGAGCATACAGGACCTCGGGAAACGCGGGCTCAGGTGCGCAGGGCGGCGTCGCGCGCCTCGACGGCGAGCCGGTCCGCCCGCTCGTTGAGCTCGATGCCGGCGTGGCCCTTGACGCGCTCGAAGCGCACCTCGTGCGAGTTGACCGCGGCGAGCAGCTCCTGCCACAGGTCCTGGTTCTCGACGGGCTTCTTCGCGGACGTCTTCCAGCCGTTCTTCTGCCACTTGTCGAGCCAGCCCGCCGTGAACGCCTTCTCCACGTAGGAGGCGTCGGTGACGATCACGACGCGCGAGGGCCGCGTCAGCGCGCCGAGCCCGCCGATCACGGCGCTCAGCTCCATGCGGTTGTTGGTCGTGTGCGGGTCGCCGCCCGACACCTCGCGCTCGTGGCCCTGCCAGCGCAGGATCGCCGCCCAGCCGCCCGGTCCGGGGTTGCCCGAGCAGGCGCCGTCCGTCCAGATCTCGACCTCGTCCTCTCCCGACGGCATGCGCCCAAGGGTAGGGGGTAGGCTCTCGGGCGTGAGCGCTCCCACCCTGGCCGAGCTGCAGGCGCTCGTCGATGCGGACGGGATCGTGCTCGGCGCCGCGGCCGCCGCGCCCTACGACGAGGCCGAGGCCGCGCTCGCCGATCGCGTCGCGCGCGGGCTCTGGGCCGATATGCGCTTCACGGCGGCCCGGCCCGAGGTCTCCTGCCACCCCGAGCGGGCGGTGCGCAATGCGGCGACGGTGGTGAGCGCGATCCTGCCCGTCTGGGAACCCGCGACGGAGCGCCCGGAGGGGCCCGTCGGGCGGCTGCCGCGCTACGCGTGGGGCGATCCGTACGGGGTCCTGCGCGCCGCGCTCGGCCGCGTCCGGGACCGCCTCGCCGAGGACGGCTTCCGCAGCGTCGTCCACGTCGACGCCAACCATCACGTCGACCGCGAGGGCGCGCGCCGGGCGGGTCTCACCTTCACGGGCAAGAGCACGATGGCGATCGCGCCCGGCCTCGGCACCTTCATCGCGATCGGCACCCTGATCACGGATGCCGCGCTCGAGCACGACCCGCCAGAGCCCGTCCGGCAGGGTTGCGGCGACTGCACGCTCTGCATCGACGCCTGCCCGACGGGCGCCCTCGACGAGGCGTACGTGCTCGATGCGGAGGCCTGCGTGTCGTACTGGACGCAGAGCCGCCGCCAGGTCCCCGACGGGGTCGCGGAGGGCTTCGGGGACATGGTCTACGGCTGCGACGTCTGCCAGGACGTCTGCCCGTACAACCACGGCCCGATCGCGCGCCGCGCGGAGCGCGCGCCCACGGACGCCGGCTGGGTCCGTCTCGACGCGTGGCTCGAGGCCTCCGAGGAGGACCTCGTCACCCGCTACGCGCGGCTCTACGTGCCCGACCTCGACGGCCGCTACCTCAAGCGCAACGCCCTGATCGCGCTCGGCAACGGGCCCGTCGAGCACCGCGAGCTGGCGCGGCCCTTCGCGGAGGGGGAGGACCCGGTGCTGGGGCCGGCGGGACGGCGGGCGCTCGGGTGAGCGGCTAGCGCCGACGCGCCGACGGCGAGCGCTTCGCCGCCTTCACGTCCCTCAGCACCTGGCCGGCACGGCGGGCGATGCGGGCGCGCAGCGCC
>JAURLF010000031.1 GCA_030831375.1 Gaiellales bacterium
CGAGAGAATCTCGATTCCGGTCGCCCGGAATGCGGGCGCGGCGAGCGCGCTCGGCGCCTGCTCGTCGTCGAAGGCGATCTCCGCGTAGGCGTGGTCGTGGCAGGCGAGCAGGTCGTGGTCCGCGGCGAAGCGCCCGAGGCGGTCGAAGAAGGCCACATCGGCCACGGCGCCCGTGGGGTTGTTCGGGTAGCCGAGGATCGCGAGGCGGGACCGTTCGAGGACAGCCGCGTCCACCGCGTCGAAGTCGGGCAGGAACCCGTTGCCGGGTAGGAGCGGCAGGGGATGCGCCTCCGCGCCCGCGATCAGGGGGCCCGAGGCGTACACGGGGTAGCCCGGATCGGCGATCAGCGAGACGCTGCCCGGGTCGAGCAGCGCGAGCGCGAGGTGCGCGATGCCCTCCTTGGCGCCGAGCAGCGGCAGCACCTCCGTCGCGGGATCGACCTCGACGCCGAAGCGACGCCGGTAGTGGCGAGCGATGGCCTCACGCAGCTCGGGGATGCCGCTGTTCGTCGGGTAGCGGGCGGCGTCGTCGCGCTGCACCTCCTCGGCGAGTCGGGCCCGGATCCGCGGATCGGGTGGGATATCGGGATCGCCGATGCCGAGCGAGATGACGTCCTCCCCCCGCGCCCGCGCCTCTGCGATGCGGCGGTTCATCCCGGCGGTGACGTACTCCGGCACGCGCGTCATCCGCCCGGATGCGCGCATCAGGCGTCCGAGCCGGGGCGCAGGTCGTCATCGAGGATGATCCTCTCCACGCGCACCGCGGGGCCGCTGAGCGCCACCGAGCCGTCCTCCCCCACGTCGACGACGAGCTCTCCCCCCGGCACCTCGACGGTGACCGGGGAGGTCACGACGCCGTCGGCCACCGCCGCGACCGCGACTGCGCAGGCGCCGGTGCCACAGGCCGGCGTCTCGCCGACGCCGCGCTCCCAGACGCGCATGCGGATCCGGTGCTCGTCGACGGGGGCCATCACCTCGACGTTCGTGCGCTCCGGGAACCACGGGTGGCGCTCGAGCGCGGGGCCCTCGCTCTCCAGCGGGAACGCGTCGACGTCGTCGACGGGGATCACGACGTGCGGATTGCCGACGGTGACGAAGCGGTGCGGGTACGGGAACGGCTCGTCGGTGGGTCGGTACTGATGCCCGGAGAGGCGCGCGTCGGCCATGACGGCGCGGACCCGCTCCCCCTCCACCGTGCAGTGCAGGGGCCCGGCCTCCGTGCCGATCACCACCTCGCTGCGGCCGCCCCGCTCCGCCGCCCAGCGCGCGGCCATGCGCGTGCCGTTTCCGCAGGCCTCAGTGGTGGAGCCGTCCGGGTTCCAGATCACCATCGCCAGCTGCACGGGTCCCGCACCGGCCAGGAGTTCGAGGACGCCATCGGCGCCGAGGCCGTGGTCGCGGTCGCACAGGGCGACGGCGTCCTCGGCGGTCAGCGGCCGGCCCAGCTGCTCGCGCTCGACGAGCAGGTAGACGTTGCCGCAGGCCTCCCAGCGTTCGACGACGACGCTCACGGCAGCCCGAGCTCCTCCGCGAGCACGCGCTCGCACTCCTCGAGGCGGTCGATCGCGACCCACTCGCCAGGCTGGTGCGCCTGGGACGATTCGCCGGGGCCGTAGTTGAAGGCGGGTACGCCCCACGCGTGCATGGTGGCGACGTCGGTCCATGCCTGCTTCGGCAGCACCTCGAGCCCGCTGCGTGCGATGAAGTCGCGCACCACGGGCGCGTCCAGGCTCGGCATCGCGGGCGGGGCGACGTCGAGCCAGACGACGTCGGCCGCGGGGCCGGCGAGGGCCTCCACCTCCGCCTTCGCGGCGTCCACCGAGCCGCCCGGGGCGATGCGCGCGTTGATCCACAGCTCGACCCGATCGGGCACCACGTTGTGGGCGACGCCGCCGTTGACCATCGTCACGGTCACGGTGTCATGGTAGGTCAGCCCGTCGACCTCCACCGCGACCGGAACTCGGCGTGCGAAGCGCCCAAGGGCGTCCGCGAGCGCCTCGGAGATCGCGTTCTCACCCTCCCAGGGGCGCGCCGCGTGCGCAGCGCGACCGCGGAAGGCGATCTGCGCGTTCAGCGAACCGACGGCGCCGGCATGGATCGTGCCGCCGGATGGCTCGAGGACGACGGCGGCGGAGGGCCTCGGGTCGAGCAGCGTCGACTCGGCGAGCACGCGGTGGATGCCGTTGTCCGCGTGCGGTCCCTCCTCGTGGTCGTAGAGGATCAGCACGGCGTCGCGCGGGTCGCGGGCGAGGCGCTGAAGCAGGGCGAGCATCACGGCGACGCCGCCCTTCATGTCGGCGGCGCCCCGACCGATGATGCGGTCCGTGGTCCGCTCGACACCGCCGTCGGGCCAGTTCGGCACCGTGTCGAAGTGCCCGACGAAGGCGAGCGGGGCGCCGCCCGCGCCGGTTCGCGCGACGATCGAGTCCCCGATCCGCTCGTGCGTGACGCCCAGCTCGGCGACGCGGCGCTCGATCAGGTCCGCCAGCGCGCCCTCGTGGCCGTACGCGGACGGCGTCGCGACGAGGTCGTGGCAGATGTCGGCGACGTCGCCGCCGAGGAACGGCCTAGACATCGACGTTGAGGTCGCGCAGCGCAGAGTTGAGCGACGTCTTGCGGTCCGTGGACGCCGTGCGCTCGCCGATGATGAGGGCGCACGGGACGTCGTAGTCGCCCGCGGGGAAGGATCGCGAGCGCGTGCCCGGGATCACGACCTTCCGCGGCGGGACGTGGCCGGTCGTCTCGACCGGCTCGGGGCCGCTGACGTCGATGATCCGGGTCGAGGCCGTCAGCACCACGCCGGCGCCGAGCACGGCCTCGGCGCCGACGTGCACGCCCTCGACCACGATCGCGCGCGATCCGATGAAGGCGCCGTCCTCGATGATCACCGGGCGTGCGCCCGGCGGCTCGAGGACACCGCCGATGCCGACGCCGCCCGAGAGGTGCACGTCGCGGCCGATCCAGGCGCCCGAGCCCACCGTCGCCCATGTGTCGACCATGGTGCCGGAGCCGACGCGGGAGCCGATGTTGACGTAGGACGGCATCAGGACCGCCCCCGCCTCCACGAACGCGCCGTAGCGGACCGTCGCGGGCGGCACGATCCGCACACCCTCGACCTGCGTCTTCAGCGGCACCTTGTCGTGGTACGTGAAGGGCCCGTGCTCGATGACCTCCATCTGCTGCAGTCGGAAGAACAGCAGGATCGCCTGCTGGACCCAGCCGTTGACGATGAAGCCGCCGGCACCGTCGGGTTCGGCGAGGCTGGCCTCGCCGCGGTCGAGCAGCGCGATCGCGTCGTCGACGGCCGCGCGCGCGTCCGCCGCCTCGATGTCGCCACGGAAGGCCGCCTCGATGGTCTCGATCATCTGCATGGGCTAATCGTATCGGGGCTCGTCGGCGAGCCTCGCGGCGATGGCGCGGGCGACCTCGTCCGCGTCCCCGTCCGCGGGCACGGGCTCGAGCGCGGGCAGCCGACGGCGCCAGGTGTCCTGGCGCTTCGCGTACTGCCGCGTCCGCGTGGCCAGGCGCCGCTCGCACTCCTCCTCGTCTATCTCGCTCGCGAGGAGCGCGCGGATGTCGTCGACCCCGTGGGCGCGTGCCGCCGTGTCGGAGAGCCCGTTCGGGGCGGCCAGCAGGTCCCGGACCTGCGCCGCGCCTCGCTCCAGGAGGGCCGGGGTGCGGGCGTCGATGCGCCGGCGCAGCTCGGCCCGGTCGACCACGAGGCCGAAGAGGCGCGTCGGGCGCCGCGTCGCGGTGGTCCAGAGGGCGTGATCACCCATCGGTGCGAGGGACGCTCCGGCCTCGGCGAGCTCCAGCGCGCGCACGATCCGGCGCGCGTCGGCCGGGTCGATGCGCGCGGCCGCGGCGGGGTCGACGGCGGTGAGGCGCGCGTGTGCCGCCTCGGGCCCCGAAGCGGCCACCTCATCGCGCAGCCGTCGCCGGCGCTCCTCCCCTGCGGGCGGCGGGAAGTCGATGTCCGCCAGCGCGGCACGCAGGTAGAGGCCGGATCCGCCGGCCACGATCGGCGTGGCGCCGCGCGCGAGGATCCCGTCGATCGCCGCGTGCGCGGCGTCGGCGTAGCGGACGACGTCGTACGGCTCGTCAGGTTCGACGCAGCCGAGCAGGTGGTGCGGCACGCCCTCTCGCTCGTCCATCGTCGGCTGGTTGGTGATCGCCTCGAGCCCGCGGTAGATCTGCATGGAGTCGGCGGAGACGATCTCCGCGGGCCCGATCAGGTGCGCGAGGCGCACGGCGACCGCGGTCTTGCCCGACGCGGTCGGGCCGAAGATGGCGACGACGCAGCCCACCGCGCTCAGGCGGGGACGGGGCTCTCGACGGTACCGCGCACGGTCTGCGAGGTGGTCTCCTCGATGCGGACCTGCACCGTCGTGCCGGCCGCTGCGGCGGGGGTGAAGAGCGCGGTCTTGTTGCCCCGCGTCTTGCCGCGGGAGACATGGGGGTCGGTGCGGCTCGGCCCCTCCGACAGCACCTCCTGGACCGTGCCGACCAGCGCGGCGTTGCGTGCGGCGGCGTGGCGCTGCACGACGTCGACGAGCCGCTCCAGCCGCTCGTGCTTGACCGCGTCGGGGACCTGGTCCTCGAAGCCCGCGGCCTCGGTGCCGTTGCGTGGCGAGTAGATGAACGTGAAGGCGTGATCGAAGCCGACCGCTTCGTACACGTCGAGGGTGTCCTGGAAGTCCTGCTCGGTCTCGCCGGGGAAGCCGACGATCACGTCGGTGGTCAGGGCGATGTCGGGCATCGCGTGGCGCAGGCGCCCGACGAGGTCCAGGTACCGGCCCTGGTCGTACGTGCGCCGCATGCGCTTCAGGATCCGGCTCGAGCCCGACTGCAGCGGCAGGTGCAGCTGTTCGCAGACGGCGTCGCTTTCGGCCATCGCCGCGATCACGTCGCCGCGCATGTCCTTCGGGTGGGGGCTCATGAAGCGGATCCGGCTGATTCCGTCGATCGCGTCGACGCCCCGCAGCATCTCCGCGAAGGTGCAGCGCTCCGCCGGGGGCAGGTCGCGACCGTACGAGTTGACGTTCTGGCCGAGCAGCATCAGCTCGACAACCCCATCCACTGCGAGGCTGCGCGCCTCGGCGAGCACCTCGCGGGGGTGACGCGAGCGCTCGCGGCCGCGCACGCTCGGCACGATGCAGTAGCTGCAGACGGAGTTGCAGCCCATCGACAGCTGGAGCCACGCCTGGAAGTTCCGCTCGCGGCGCTGCGGCAGGTCGGCGGCGAAGTCGTCGAAGCTGCCGAAGGCGCCCCTCCTCTCGCCGTCGGCGCGCATCGCGTCGCCGAGCGAGCTGATGCGGCCCGGGCCGACGGCGGCGTCGACCCACGGGAAGTCCTTGAAGATCGCCTCGCGCTGGGACTCCGCCCAGCAGCCTGCGACGACGACCTGCAGATCCGGGTCCCGGTCCTTGCGACCGCGTGCGTCGTGGAGGTGCTGCACGAGCCGGTCGTCGGCCTTCTCGCGGATCGTGCAGGTGTTGAAGACGAGGACATCCGCCTCGTCGCGGTCCGGCGCCTCGCCCAGGCCGGCCGCCTCGAGCATGCCCTTGATGCGCTCGGAGTCGTGCACGTTCATCTGGCAGCCGAACGTGGTGACGTGGTAGCGGCGCATCGGGGTCCTAGCGGGCGAGCTCGCTGGTGCGCGACTCGCGGATCACGGTCACCTTGATCTGCCCCGGGTACTCGAGGGTGTCCTCGATCTCCTTGGCGATCTCGCGGGCGAGCAGCGCCGCCAACGCGTCGTCGACCTCGGCGGGCTTGACCATCACGCGCACGTCGCGGCCGGCCTGCATGGCGAAGCAGCGCTCGACCCCGGGTCGGCGCGTCGCGATCTCCTCGAGTGACTCGAGGCGCTTGATGTACTGCTCGAGGCTCTCGCCGCGGGCGCCCGGGCGTGCGGCGGAGATCGCGTCGGCGGCGATCACGAGCACGGCCTCGACGGAGTCGGGCTCGACGTCGTAGTGGTGCGCCTCGACCGCGTGGCAGACGGCCTCGCTCTCTCCGTGCTTGCGGCAGAACTGCCCGGAGATCATGGCGTGCGGTCCCTCGACCTCGTGCGTGACGGCCTTGCCGATGTCGTGCAGGAGCGCGGCGCGCCGCGCCACGCGCTCGTCCGCCCCGAGCTCCACGGCCATGATCGCCGCCAGATGCGCGCACTCGAGCGAGTGCTTGAGCACGTTCTGCCCGTAGGAGGTGCGGTAGTTGAGGCGCCCGAGGATCGCGATCAGCTCCGGGTCGAGACCCGGCACGTTGGCCTCGAAGGAGGCCTGCTCGCCCGCCTCGCGGATACGCTCCTCGATCTCCTCCTTGGCCTGGTAGTACGTCTCCTCGATGCGGGCCGGGTGGATACGACCGTCGGAAACCAGCTTCTCGAGGGTGATGCGCGCGATCTCGCGGCGGACGCCGTCGAACGCGCTCAGGACCACCGCGCCCGGCGTGTCGTCGATGATCACGTCGACGCCGGTGACCGCCTCGAGGGCGCGGATGTTGCGGCCCTCCCGGCCGATGATGCGGCCCTTGACGTCGTCCGAGGGCAGCTCGACGGTGGACACCGTGGTGGCGGCCGCGTAGCTCGAGGCCGTCCGTTGGATGCCGGTGGCGATGATCGAGCGGGCGCGGC
>JAURLF010000032.1 GCA_030831375.1 Gaiellales bacterium
AGCTCGGCGTTGCGCTGCGCGAGCTCGCGCAGCCGCCGCCACTCGCCGCGGGCGGGGGTGCGCAGCTCGACGCCGCTGCGGCGCCGGTCGGCGAGCAGCGCCGCGAGCTCGTCCCGGCGCGCGAGGCCGGGCGGCACCACGACGAGCGGCGGCACAGCCGCTCCGCCGCCGTAGCGCTCATCGAGGGCGGCCTCGACCACGTCGTCCGCCTCCGCCGCCCCGGTGTTGTCGAACACGAACTCGACGCGCTCGGCGAGGCGCCCGCCGCGCTGCGGCCAGATGTGCACGACGGCGACGTCGTCGCCGAGCGCCACGCCGAGGACGTCGCCGTCGCCCGCGTCGGCCCGGTCGACGAGCTGCTGCTCGTCGAGCATCCGCACCGCAGCCAGACGGTTGCGGGCGCGCGCGGCGTCCTCGTAGCGCTGCTCAGACGCCGCCGCGCGCATCTCGCCCTCGAGCTGGCGGGCGATGGTGCGGGTGTCGCCCTCGAGGAAGCGGACGACGTCGTCGATCATCCGCGCGTAGTCCTCCTCGGAGACGCGGCCGACGCAGGGCGCGAGGCACCGCCCGATGTGCAGGTCGAGGCAGGGCGAGCCCGAGCGGCGCCCGGGCGCGGGGCCCTCGCAGGGCCGGTACGGGAAGACGCGGTTGAGCACGTCCAGCGTCTCGCGCACCTTGCGCGCGCTCGGGTACGGCCCGAACAGGCGCCCCTTGGAGCGGCTGCCGCGGCGCGTGAACATCACGCGCGGGAACGGCTCACCCTCGGTCACGACGATCATCGGGTACGACTTGTCGTCGCGCAGCCGCACGTTGAACGGCGGCCGGTGCTGGCGGATCAGGTGCTGCTCGAGGAGCAGCGCCTCGGTCTCCGAGGCGGTCAGGGTCACGTCGATCTCGGCGACCCGCAGCACCAGCTCGGCGGTGCGCCGTTCGAGGCCCCGATCGGGGCGCGCGTACGAGCCGACGCGCCGCTTGAGCCCCTTGGCCTTGCCCACGTACAGGACCTCGCCGTCCTCGCCGCGGAAGACGTAGACGCCGGGCTCGTCCGGCAGGCTGCGCGCGCGTTCGCGGATCAGGTCGACGCCCAGGCTCACACGGCGAAGCGTAGTCCGCTCCGGGCGCCGCTCAGGGCGCGAGCACCGGCACGCGGCGGCCGTCCTCGTCGACGCGGGCGACCGCCGTCGCCTGCGCCTGCACCGGCAGCTCGAGGCGGTGTCGGCCCAGCCGCAGGCGCACCGGCCCGACATCGACGCGCGCGGTGGCCCGACCCGCCCCCGCCGCCACCGCGGCCAGCGCCCGCCCCTCGGCGATCCGGTGCGCCTCGGCCACGCGCGCCTCCAGCCCGAGCGCGGCGAGCGCGGCCAGGGCGACGAGGCCGAGCGGCGCCGCCAGCGCCACGGCGAGCGCTGCCGCCTGCCCGCGACGCCTCATCCGACCCGCTCCGCGCGGCGCACGACGTCGGCCACGGGAGCGCGCACGCGCACCTCGACAATTCGGCCCCGCACGCTGACCCGCGCGCCCGGGGTCGGGGCCGGCACGAGACCGGCCGCGTCGGCGTGCACCGCGCGGGCCAGCTCCCTCTCGGCGCGCGCGACCGCGGCCACCCGGCCGCAGGCGATCGCGAACGCGCACGCGCACGCCGCCACCACGGGGCACAACGCCAGCAGCTCGACGAGCGCCTGACCGCGGCGCGGCGCCTCGAGC
Organism: Gaiellales bacterium; assembly: GCA_030831375.1. Classification (GTDB taxonomy): domain Bacteria; phylum Actinomycetota; class Thermoleophilia; order Gaiellales; family F1-60-MAGs149; genus F1-60-MAGs149. The sequence goes on from JAURLF010000032.1 coordinate 1,705, forward strand.
GAGGCGGCGGCGCGCTGCCACGCGCCCGCCCCCGCGTGCGCGGCGGCTGCCAGCAGGGCCACGAGCAGGAGCGCCACGAGCGCCGCCTCGGCCCCTGCCTGTCCCCTGCGCATGCACCGAAGATGGCGCCGATCAGTCCGCGCGGGGCGCGCCGGGCCCGCGCGGACGCGCGCCCGGGACGCGCGGTCGGGCGCCTAGTACCAGCCGTCCGTCTCGCGCCACAGGCGCCACATCACGAACCCGCACGCGCCGATCACCGCGAAGAAGAGCAGCGCCGTCATCAGCGTCCAGCTGATCAGGAACGAGCCGACCACGACCAACGCGATGATCAGGCCGGCGCCGTAGAAGAGCGCCTTCTGGCCGCGACTCAGCCAGCTCAGGCGGCTGCGGTTGTCGCGCCAGATGCGGTACACGAAGTAGACGAGCGCGGCGAGGATCGCGACGCGCACGACGATCAGGAGGATCGCCACGACCGGGCCGGCGACGACCTGCAGCACGGTCAGGACGAGCGCGGCCGCGACCACGATCGCCCAGCTCAGCCACGGCTTCGACATAGCGGCAGCGTACCCGGCCTAGAGCGCGCCGCTGGAGATGAAGGCCCGCACCGCCAGCGCGGCCGCGAGCAGCGCCGCGATCGAGAAGATCAGGATGTTGCGGTGCACGTCGTCGCGGCGCGCGGAGTACGCGAAGACGACCAGCGCAGCGGGCAGGAGGCCGTACACGTAGTGCAGCTGCTCCGGCGCCCGCAGGTTCTGGCTGAGCAGCAGCAGGCCGATCAGGGCCTGGCCGACGATCACCGTCTGCGAGGCGGCCAGCACCTGGGCGTAGACCTTCCCCGTCGGCAGCCAGCGCCGCCAGATCGCGATGCCCCACAGGCCCGCTACGAGGTTAATCACGATCACGGCCACGCCGAGGCCGTAGTGGAAGGTGACGGTCACGCCGGAAGTATGCGCGAGCCCTGCCGGGCGGGGCTAGCCGCCGAGGCTGAACTGGGCGAGGGTCTTCTGGGACCGGAAGACCGGCTTCGCGCCAGCGCCCTCGGCGACGGGCCAGGCGGGAGCGCGGTAGATCGCGATCCGCGCGCCCTCGGCGCAGTCGCCCGTCGAGCCGCACGTGAGGCGGCCGGAGAGGCCCTGGTACCCGCGCACTCGGAGGAAGGCCCGTCGCAGGGCCTCGCGGTCGATCACGAGGACGCCGCCCGGCTCGATCACCGCCGTCCGCCGGATCGTGTCCGCGATCACCGCGAAGGCGTCGAAGGCGTGCGCGTGGTAGACGCCGATCGGGTCGCCACCGGTCTGGCGGCGGTAGGCCGGCAGGAGGCCCTCGCGGTAGAAGGCGTCCTCCTCCAAGTAGGTGAAGTCGGGGCTCGAGGCGTAGACGCCCCACGCGTCCTCGCCGAGGATCTGCAGGAACTCCTCCGTCTGGCAGGCCTCGGAGACCACGATCGGCAGGGTGCGCAGCGACGGCACGGCCCGGATCGCGGCGGCGACCTGCTCGCACTCCGGCGAGAAGGCGCTGATCAGGACCATGTCGGGAGCCAGGGCGGCGATCTCCCGTGCGCCCGCCGCGGCGGGCGCGTCCGCCCCGACCTCGACGTCGGCGAGCAGCTGGCCGCCGAGCAGGTTCAGCGACGAGCCGAAGGCGCTCGCCAGCTGCTGCGAGTAGACGTCGCCGGCGGCGTGGACGGAGACCGCGCTGCGCCAGCCCTGGCGCACGTAGGCGAAGTCGGCCACGGCCGAGGCCTGCAGCGCGTCGTTGGGCGAGACCCGGAAGTAGGTGCGCCGGCGCTGCTCGGGGTCCGTCAGGGAGGGCGCGGTGTTCGAGGCCGACACCATCAGCACGTTCGCATCGGCGAGGACGGCGTCGGCCGCCCCGAGCGCCGCGGTCGAGCAGGTGGTCCCGACGACGGCCACGAGCGACGGCTCCTGCAGGAGCCGCAGCGCGCCTGTGCGGCCGCCGGCCGCGCTGCACTGGTCCTCCTGCGAGAGCAGCTCGACGTCGTGCCCGAGCAGCTGGCCGGGCGCGCCGTCGAAGACCCCGTCGAGGTAGTCGACCGACAGGCGCAGGCTCTGCTGTACGTCGATGCCCGACTCGGTCGTGAGGTTGAGGAGCTCGCCGAGGTAGATCGGCTGGCCGACACCGACGCGGACGCAGGTCGCGCCCGACTCCGGGCAGGACGCGGTCGTCGGCGCGGCCGCCTCGTCG
>JAURLF010000033.1 GCA_030831375.1 Gaiellales bacterium
TCGACGAGATCGCCGAGATGGGGCCGCGCAACGTGCTGATCACCTTCGAGGGCGGCTGTGCCGCGCTCCTGCGCGACGGGCAGCAGACCCGCCGCTTCCTCGTCCGCGCCCCGCGCGTCGAGGTGCTCAGCACCGTCGGGGCCGGCGACGCGCTGCTCGCCGGTCACCTCGCCGCGATCAGCCGCGACCGCGACCTCGAGGACGCGCTCCGGCACGCCGTCGCCTGCGGCACGGCCAGCACGCTCACCCCGGGTGCGGGCCGGCTCGACCCGCGCGACGTCAAGCGTCTGCTGGCCGAGACCGAGCTGCTCGAGCCGACCCCGCTCTGAGCCCACGCCGTCCGGAGGCCCGACTAACGTCAGGCATCAGGGAATCGACGGACGGCAGGGCAGGGCCCCGACGGCGGGGCGCCACCCGCGGAAAGGAACGGCGGAGCGCGGTGGAGATCGAAATCGGACGGGGGAAGAAGGCGCGGCGCGCCTACGGCTTTGACGACATCGCGATCGTGCCGAGCCGGCGCACGCGCGACGCGGAGGACGTCGACATCGGCTGGAAGCTCGGGCCGTACCTGGTCGAGCTGCCCCTGATCGCCTCGGCGATGGACGGGGTGGTGTCGCCCGCCACCGCGATCGAGATCGGACGCCTCGGCGGCCTCGGCGTGCTCAACCTCGAGGGGCTGTGGTGCCGCTACCAGGACGCCGATGCGATGCTCGAGGAGATCGCGACGCTCCCGCCGGAGACCGCCACCGGCCGCATGCAGGAGATCTACGGCGCGCCGCTCGACCCCGACCTGATGGTGCAGCGCGTGCGCGAGATCAAGGCCGCCGGCGTGATCACCGCCGCCAGCCTGACGCCGCAACGCGTGCGCGACCACTGGGAGGCGATCGTCGAGGCCGGCCTCGACGTGCTCGTGATCCAGGGCACCGTCGTCTCCGCCGAGCACGTCTCGCGCAGCGTCGAGCCGCTCAACCTGAAGGAGTTCATCGCCAGCGTCGGCATCCCGTGCATCGTCGGCGGCTGCGCCAGCTACCAGACGGCGCTGCACCTGATGCGCACCGGCGCCGCCGGCGTCCTCGTCGGCGTCGGACCGGGTGCGGCCTGCACGACCCGCGGCGTGCTCGGCGTCGGCGTCCCGCAGGCCACCGCGATCGCAGACGCGGCCGCGGCGCGCGTGCAGCACCTGCTCGAGACGGGGCAGTACGTGAACGTGATCGCGGACGGCGGCATGCGCACCGGCGGCGACATCGCCAAGGCGATCGCCTGCGGCGCCGACTCCGTGATGATCGGCTCGCCCCTGGCCCGCGCCCATGAGGCGCCGGGCCGCGGTACCCATTGGGGCATGGCGACGTTCCACCCGACGCTGCCGCGCGGCGCGCGCGTGCGCACCCAGCAGGTGGCGACGCTGGAGCAGATCCTGCTCGGCCCGGCCAACGAGAACGACGGCACGCTCAACCTGATGGGCGCGCTGCGAACCTCGATGGCGACGACGGGCTACGAGACGATCCACGAGTTCCAGAAGGCCGAGATCATGGTCGCGCCGTCCCTGCAGACCGAGGGCAAGAAGCTGCAGCGCGAGCAGGGCATCGGGATGTCCCGCTAGCCCGATGGCGGACGACCGCCCGATCCTCGTCCTCGACTTCGGTGCGCAGTACGCGCAGCTGATCGCGCGCCGCATCCGCGAGCGTCGCGTGCTCTCCGAGCTGGTGCCGCACGACCTGACCGCGGCGGAGCTCGCGGCGCGGAACCCGGCGGGGATCGTGCTTTCGGGCGGGCCCGCGTCGGTCAACGAGCCCGGCGCGCCTGCGCTCGACCCGGCGCTCTTCGACCTCGGGGTGCCGGTGCTCGGCATCTGCTACGGCATGCAGGCGATGGCGCAGGCGCTCGGCGGCGAGGTCGGGCGGACCGGAACGGGCGAGTTCGGCAAGACCGAGCTCGAGGTGGACCAGTCCGCCGTGCTGTTCCGCGGCATCCCGCCGGCGCACTCGTGCTGGATGAGCCACAACGACTCCGTCACGCGCCTGCCGGACGGCTTCCGGGCGACGGCGGCATCCCCGGGCGCGCCGGTGGCGGCGATGGAGCACGTCGAGCGGCGCCTGCACGCCGTCCAGTTCCACCCGGAGGTCGTGCACACGCCGCAGGGCACGGACATGCTGGAGCGCTTCGCGTACGACGTCTGCGGCCAGGACGGCTCGTGGACGCCGCAGCGCGTGATCGACGAGCAGGTCGAGCGGATCCGCGCCCAGGTCGGCTCGGAGAAGGTGCTGTGCGCCCTGTCGGGCGGCGTCGACTCGGCCGTCGCCGCCCTGCTCGTGCACCGCGCGGTCGGCGACCAGCTGACCTGCGTGTTCGTCGACCACGGCCTCCTGCGCGAGGGCGAGGCGGAGCAGGTCGTCGAGACGTTCGGCGGGCACTACAGGGTGCCGCTCGTCCACGTGCAGGCGCAGGAGCGCTTCCTCGGGCTGCTCGCCGGCGTGACCGAGCCGGAGGAGAAGCGCAAGATCATCGGCGAGGCCTTCATCCGCGTCTTCGAGGAGGAGGCGCGGCGGCTCGAGGGCGTGCGCTTCCTGGTGCAGGGCACGCTCTACTCGGACGTGATCGAGTCGGGATCGAAGACGGCGGCGAAGATCAAGTCGCACCACAACGTCGGCGGACTGCCCGACGACATGGACCTCGAGCTGTGCGAGCCGCTGCGGCTGCTCTTCAAGGACGAGGTGCGCCAGGTCGGGATCGAGCTCGGGATGCCCGAGCGGATGGTCTGGCGCCAGCCCTTCCCGGGCCCGGGCCTCGCGATCCGGATCATCGGCGACGTGACCGAGGAGCGCCTGCGCATCCTGCGCCACGCCGACGCAGTCCTGCAGGAGGAGATCCGCGCCGCGGACTGGTACCGCCGCCTGTGGCAGTCCTTCGCCGTGCTGCCCGCCGTCCGCTCCGTCGGCGTGATGGGCGACGCCCGCACCTACGAGTACCCGATCGTGATCCGCGCGGTCACCTCCGAGGACGCCATGACCGCGGACTGGGCGCGGCTGCCGTACGACCTGCTGGAGCGGATCTCGACGCGCATCATCAACGAGGTCGCCGGGGTCAACCGCGTCGCGCTCGACATCTCGTCGAAGCCGCCCGGCACGATCGAGTGGGAGTAGGCCGGCCGACGTCGCTCCGCGGCGCCAGCGCGGTACCCTGAGCCCGTGGCCGCACCCGCCTCCGCCCGCCGCGCGCAGGTCCGTCGCCGACGCCGCGTCGGTCTGGCCACCCTCTTCGCGGTGGTCGGCCTGGTCGTGATCGGCGCCGCCTGGGCAATGCGCCCCGAGGCGGCACCGGCGCCTGTCAGCTACGCCTCGCAGAGCGCGGTCGACGAGGCCGCCGCCGCGGCCGCCGCGAGCGCGCAGGAGGCCGCGAAGGCCGCGAAGGAGATCGAGGGCCGCACCTGGGCCGTGGGGCCCTACGTCGAAGAGGTGCCGAAGGCGGACGGCATCGCAGCCGGAGCGCCCGTCAAGGGCCTCGTCGCCCTGACCTTCGACGACGGGCCCGGACGCTACACGTACGACGTGCTCGCCCTGCTGAAGCGCCACCGGATGAAGGCGACGTTCTTCGTCCTCGGGTCGATGGCGGAGCGGGACCCGGCCGCACTGCGCCAGATGGCCGACGAGGGGCACGTCGTCGCCCCGCACTCGTGGTCGCACGCCAGCATGGTCACCCTCTCGGCGAAGGACCTCGCCGCCGAGTTCGACCGCACCAACGCCGTCATCCGCGAGGCCGTGGGTCGCGTGCCGGCGATCCAGCGGCCGCCGTTCGGGGACTTCGACGGACGCACGAACCGCTGGTCCCGCGCCCACGGGATGGTGCCGATCCTCTGGACCGTCGACTCGAACGACTGGCAGCTCGACGACCCGCGGGAGGTCGTCCGCAACGTGCTCGAGGCGCCGACGCTCGGGCCGGGCGCGATCATCCTGCTCCACGACGGCGGCGACGACCGCTCGATGACCGTGAACGCCCTGCCCGCGATCATGGACGGCCTGCGGAAGCGCGGGCTGCGCTCGGTCACGATCCCGGAGCTGCTGCGACAGGGCCCGCCCGAGACGATCGCGCCCGGGACCTACGCGCCCAGCACGTACGCGGAGGGCGACACCGCGAACGCGGGCTAGCGAGCCGCGCGCAGGCGCTCGGCCACGGAGGCGATGCGCTCGGGGTCGCCGGCCTCGACCGGCCACGGGATCGCGAGGCCGTCGCCCGCTGTGCGCGGGAGGACGTGCACGTGCAGGTGGAAGACGCTCTGCCAGCCGTCGGGGCGCGCGCACGACAGGAACGTCACACCGGTCGCGCCGAGCGCGGTCTCCTGGGCCCGGCCGACCTCGCCGGCCAGCTCGATGCAGGCCGCCAGCGCCTCGCGGTCCGCGCCGAGCGCGTCGTCGTGGTGGGCGCGCGGGATCACGAGCACGTGCCCGTCCACGGCGGGGAAGATGTCCATGAAGGCCAGCGCCGCCTCGGACTCGGCGACAAGGGTCGCTGGAACGTCGCCGGCGGCGATCCCGCAGAACAGGCAGTCGGCCATGTGCGAACGGTAGCGCCGCCGTGGCCGCGTCCGCAGCGGGCGGTATACCTCAGCCGGTGGGGGTGTTCTCCGATCCGCGCTGGTTCGACCGAGACGCGGCCGTGGAGCGCGCCGACCTCGTCTGCCGCGCCGTGCCGCAGGAGGACGGCTCGTACCTGCGCCACGCGTCCACGCAGTCGGGCGCCGAACTCGACGTCGCGACCTTCCGCGTCGCCGAGGGCCCGCTGACCGGTCGCCATGCGGGCCTGCTGATCTGGCCGCCGCGCCGGGACGGCGACCTCGAGCGCGTGCTCGGCCCGCTCGCCCGCGTCGACGACCTCGAGGAGCTCGAGCGGGCCCTCGCCGGCGCGGCGGTTCGGTGTCGGCTTGAGACGAGTCCGTTCGGCGAGCTCGAGGTGCGCAAGGTGCTCGAGGTCGTCGCCGACGTGCCCGTCCCCGAGCCGACGGGCCCGGTGCCGCCCGCCGTCCCCGACGGGCTCCTCCCCGAGCGCCCCGCCGACGCCCCGCCCGTCCGCGTCCAGGTCATCCGGGACGCAGCGCAGGTCAAGGAGGCCGCTGAGCTGCTCGCCGGCGCGACCGTGCTCGCCCTCGACATCGAGACGGCCTGCACGCGGCTGCCGCCGGAGCAGCGTGAGGAGCGGGACGCGTTCGAGCCGTGGAACGGCACCGTGCGGCTCGCGCAGGTCGCCGCCCCGACGCCCGACGGGGGCCTCGCCGCGATCGTGATCGACTGCTGGGACGCCGACCCCCTGCCGGTGCTGCGCCTCCTCGGCGAGCCGGGGCGGACCGTGCTCGCCCACAACGCCAAGTTCGAGCAGAGCTGGATCGCGTACCGCTGGGGCATCGAGTTTCCGGACGTGGTGGACACGATGGCGTGGTGGACCGTCGTCGCGGGGCACCTCGCCGCCGCCGGCCACGAGCACGGGGTGGAGGACGCGCGTCTCGTCAGCCTCGCGGACCGCTTCGTCGGCGTCGAGCTCGACAAGA
>JAURLF010000034.1 GCA_030831375.1 Gaiellales bacterium
CACGTCGAGAGCGCGATCTACGGCACCACCCTGCGCGGCCCGCCGGACCACCACCGGATCGCGGGCTGTGCGCTCGTGCGCGAGACGCGGACCGCGCCGATCTACCGGATGCTGAGCCCCGACGGCAGCTACCCGCTGCTCGTCGAGGACCGCGAGCGGGGCGCCTCGTTCCCGTGCGAGGTCTACCGGATCCCGCGGCCGATGTGGGACGCCAAGGTGGCGAACGAGCCGCCGGGCCTCGTCGTGGGCGCGATCGAGCTCGAGGACGGAAGCGCCGCGGTGGCGATGCTCGCCGACCCCGCCTGGCTGGACGCGCAGCACGGCGTCGAGGACATCACGGAGCACGGCGGCTGGGCCGCCTACGCCGCGACGCGCTAGGATCCCGGCACACGCGGGCGTAGCTCAGTTGGTAGAGCGACAGCTTCCCAAGCTGTAGGTCGTGGGTTCGAGACCCATCGCCCGCTCTCCGCGGTCCGCTAGCCCGCGACGACCGCCATCCCGATCACGGCGCCCGCGGCCAGCGCCGCCAGCAGGAGCGCCAGCGCGCCGTTGCGCCGGCGGCGCTGGGCGAGATCGCCGGCCCCGGCACCGACCGCCGCGGTCCAGGCGAAGGCCCCCGCGACGCCGCTGGCGACGCGCAGCCAGTCGGGCGGGTCCCAGGCGGAGAACGAGATCACGCCGATCAGGCCCGCGCAGGTGACGGCCAGCCCGCCCGCCACGAGTCCAAACGCCGCTGCGCCGCGCTCGCGGCGCGTGGCGACCACCGCCACGGCCATGCCGACGACGATCAGAAGGCCCGCGAGCAGCGCCACGTCCGTGAAGATACCGTGGCCGGTCCACCGGGGTAGGCTGACGGCGTGGGTGTGCGCGCCTGGATCATCGTCGGGGCCTCGGCGATCGCGCTGTCGGTCGCGCTCGCATGGCTGTTCGACACGTGGCTCGGCATCCTGCCGCTGGTCGCGATCGTGCCGTTCGTCTGGCGCGGGCGCGGCTGACGCGACCGCCCGGCCTGCCACGATCCGCCCGTGCTGGATCGGGGCCTCGACACCGGCAAGCCCAGACTGGCGGCGCTGCTCGCCGTCCTCGTCGCGGCGGGCGCGATGATGGCCGTGACGGCGATCGGCGACAGCGCGGGCATCGGCGGCTGGTGCTTCGCCGATCGGGGCGTGGAGCGGGGCGGGACCTGCCCGCCGGTCGGCCCGTGGACGTACATCGCCGTGTCCGCCCTGCCCGGGCTGATCGCGGCGTACCTGTTCCAGCGGCCGCCGCACTGGCCCGCGGCAGGCGTCCTCTGGTGCGTGCCGCTGCTGGCGGTGATCGGCGCCGTCCGCTGCCTGCAGCTGGCCACGGCGCCCGCCGACGGCATCGACTGGCTGTGGCTGATCGGGGCGCCCGTCCTCGCCGTGGTCGCGATCGGCGTCGTCGTGCGCTGGGCGCGGGGCCACGCCGAGCGGGAGGGGGCGGGGGTCCTGGTGGGTCTGCTCCTGATCGCCTGCATCCCCGTCGGCGCGCTGCTCGGCCTCGCGCTGACCGCGATCGTTACCTGATCGGTAGGAAACGCGCCGGTGGCGGCGTATGAAGATCCATGCGGGAGCGACTGGGCGGAGGCGGCATCCGGACGGCTGCGCTGGCCCCGTTCGCCCTCGTCGCGGGGATGGCCCTCGTGGGGCTCGCGCTGCTCGGGCTGATGGGGCTGGACCGGACCGGCGCGTTCGGCGTCGACCGCGTCGCCGTCGTCGGCGCCAAGGGGGACATGGCGGCGGCGGTCCGCCGCGCCGCGCTCTCCACGGTGGGTCCCGCCAGCATGCTCACGGTGGAGCCGGCACACGTCGCCGCCGCAGTGGCGGCCCTGCCCGGCATTCAGGCGGCCGAGGTCGATCGCGCCTTTCCCGGCACGCTGCGGATCCGCGTGACGCGCGAGCGGCCCGTCGCGCTCGCGCCGACGGGCAAGGGACTCGTGCTGGTCGCCGCCTCGGGCCGTGTCCTCGGCGCGCCGAAAGGACGCGTTCAGCTGCCCCTGATCAGCTCCGCGCCGTCCGACATCCCGGGGGCGGGCGGACGCATCACCGCGCCCGGCGTGCTGGAGCAGATCGCCCTCGCCGCAGTCCCGTCGCGGACCGTCAAGCTGCAGGCGATCGGGCGCGGCGAGGACGGCATCGTCGCGCGCCTCAGGGGCGGTGGCGAGGTGCGCTTCGGCGACGGCAGCGACCTCCCCGTCAAGGTCAAGGTGGCGCGTGCGGTGATGCGCCGCGCCGACGGCGCCTTCGCCTACGTCGACGTGACCGTGCCGACCGCGCCGGTCCTGCGCACCGGCGCAGGGGACCCGCTGACCGCCAATGCGCCCGCCCTCACCCCCGGCGCGCTGCCCCCCGTGGGCGACCTCGGCGACTGGGTCGCGGGCGCGGCGCCGGCCGAGAGCATCCGGACGGTCTTCGGGTGATCTCAGTTGGCGCTTGAGACCCCTATGGCGCGCGGATCAGGACGGGCTTGAGGCTTTGCCGTTGACGTCGATCCGGCATCTTCTGTACACTTGCCGCGGCTCCCGCCTCCCGGCGGTGGGCCTTTCGCATTTCAGGACCCAAACCTCAACCTGACGTAGACCTCGAGATCTGGAGCGGAGACGACATGGCGGCTCGCGACGGTAGCGGTGCGTATCTGGCGGTGATCAAGGTGGTCGGCGTCGGCGGTGGCGGCACGAACGCCGTCAACCGCATGGTCGACG
>JAURLF010000035.1 GCA_030831375.1 Gaiellales bacterium
CCGCCCTTGCCCTCCGCGCCTGGCTCGAGGCCGACGCCCAGCGCCGCGCCCGTTGATCGCCATGCGTCCCCTCTGGCTGCTCCCTTGCCTCGCGCTGGTCGGTTGCGCGGTCCCCGCCGACGACCCGTCCTTCCGGACGGAGAAATCCCCCGCCGCCGCGGCGCTCGCCGGCGAGGCTCCGGCCGAGGGCACGCTGGAGGACCGGATCCGCGCGGCCAACGAGCGCAACGACCGGCGCCTGCGCGACGGCGACTGGCGCGCGGTCAAGCCGGCCGTCGGCCCGAAGCCTTAGGGCTAGCGTAGCCTCGTCCCGAAGTGCCGCTCGAAATAGACCTCGAGCGCCGCGGCGATGGCCCGCGCGGTCGCGGCCCGGCGTTCCGGGGTGTCGCGTTGCGGCGCCGGGACCTCGAATTGCGCCGCGTCGAGCCGGCCGCCGTCCCGCGAGCCGTGCGACGCGATGTCGAACGCCCCGTTGAAATAAGGGTCCGCCTTCGCCGGGAGCTCCGCGGGCGAGGGCACGGCGGGCACGCCGCGCGCGGCGAGCAGGCCGCCGAGGCTGGTTTCGCCGCGCAGCAGTTCGGAGAACTTCGCGGACGTCCGTCGGCTCAGCGCGCGGATCGACGAGCGGGCCGCCACCGTGCCATCGGCGTCGAGGCGCGCGTCGGGCAGGCGCAGGTCGTCGGCCGGGAGGAGGTAGCCGATCTCGAGCCGCTTCTTCGGATGGCCGTGGGAATGGATGTCGAGGTAGAGCCCGTGCGGCGACCGCGCCAGCACCGCCCGCTCCGCGGCGTCGATGGCGCCGTGGTACTCGCGCCAGGTCCGGATCGCGACCGGGTCCGTCGCGCCCTCGGCCAGCGCGCGGTTGCAGTCGACCTTCCGGCGGGAGAGCTCGCAGACGATCAGGTGCGGCGCGCGGCCGAACCGCTCCCGCAGCGCGTCGCGGATCGCCTCCGCCAGGGCGCGCGCATGGCTGTCGCGCACCGTCACGCCCGTGGTCCGGTCCGGGATCTCCGCGGGCGCGATCGCGCCGTCATGCGGCACGGAGAGCACGATCGGCAGCTCGCCGGGCCAATACCGGATGTAACCCGTTTCGCCGGTACGGACCGGTGCGGGCGGGGTCGGGGCGGCGGGCGTGGTCGTTTCCGGCGCGCACGCGACCAGGAGCAGGCAAGCGAGCAGGGCGGGCAGACCGCGGATCATGGAGTTCAGGCGACCGCCCCGCCGGCGACGAAGGCCGCGATGGCCCGGTCCTCGGGGACGTCGTCCGCGGTCACCGCGGTGCCGACGCCTTGGAGCAGCACGAAGCGCAGTTTCCCGGCGCGGACCTTCTTGTCGCGCCTCATTGCCGCGAGCATCGGCGCCAGCGGGAGCGGCGCCCGGAGGCGGTCGGGCAACCCGTGCGCGCGGACCGTCGCGGCGACGGCCGTGGCTTCCGCCGCGGTGCAGCGCCCGAGGTCGGCCGACAGGCGGGCGGCCATGACCAGCCCGATCGCGACGGCCTCGCCGTGCAGGTAGGTGCCGTAGCCGGCGGTGGCCTCGATGGCGTGGCCGAAGGTGTGTCCGAGGTTGAGCAGGGCGCGGCCGCCGGTGGCGCTCGTCTCGCGTTCATCGCCGGCGACGACCGCGGCCTTGATCTCCACGCAGCGGCGGATGACCGCGGGCAGCAGCGCATGGTCCCAGGCGAGCGGGGCGTTCGCCTGCAGCTGGCGGAAGAGCTCGGCGTCGGCCAGCAGGCCGTGCTTGATCACCTCGGCCATGCCGGCGGCGAACTCGCGCGGCGGCAGCGTCGCCAGCAGGTCGGTGTCGGCGAAGACGGCCGTCGGCTGGTGGAAGGCGCCGACGAGGTTCTTGCCGGCGGCGAGGTTGATGCCGGTCTTGCCCCCGACGGAACTGTCGACCATCGCGAGCAGGGTGGTGGGCAGCTGGTAGAAATCGACGCCGCGTTGGTAGGAGGCCGCGGCGAAGCCCGCGAGGTCGCCGATGACGCCGCCGCCGAGCGCGAAGACCGCGCCGTCGCGGGCGATGCCTTGGGCCGCGAGGAAATCCCACGCACGCGCGAGTTCGCCGGCGGACTTGGCGGTCTCGCCGTCGGCGGCCGTGACGAGCACGGGCATGCGCCGGGCCAGCTCCGCGACGAACGCCGGCTGGGCGGCGGCGACGCCGGGCGAGGTGAAGGCGGCGCAACGCTGGCCGGCCGCGAGCCGCCGGTCGGCGACGGCCAAGGCCTCGTGACGCAGGCCGGCGCCGATCCTCACGGGGTAGGAACGGTCGCCTAGTTCAACCTGCACGGTCTCGGCCGACATGAGCCCACCGTGGCGGGCGAACGCGGCGGTGGCAAGCCAACCTAGCCGCCGAGGCCGGTGACCGAGCGGGCGTAGCCCCGCGGATCGAACGCCTGGAGGTCCTCCGGCTTCTCGCCGAGGCCGATGAAGCGCACGGGGACGCCCAGCTCGCGGACCACGGCGACGAGCGCGCCGCCGCGGGCGGTGCCGTCGAGCTTGGTCACCACGAGCCCCGTGAGGCCGACGGCTTCATGGAAGATGCGGGCCTGTTCGATGGAGTTGGCCCCGAGCGAGCCGTCGAGCACCAGCCACTTCTCGTGCGGGGCGTCGGCCTGCGCCTTCGCGGTCACGCGCGCGACCTTGCGGAGCTCCTCGAGGAGGTGCGCCTTGGTGTGCAGGCGGCCC
>JAURLF010000036.1 GCA_030831375.1 Gaiellales bacterium
CTCGCGGCGCGGGCGCGAGACGCCGCCCGCGAGATCCTGGCCGGCCATCTCCGGCGAGGCGGCGATCCGGGCCGCGGCCTCCTCCGGCGGGGTGCCGTCGGTGACCAGGGCGGCGCGCATGGCGCCCCGGTCGCGCAGGTGCTGGACGAGGGCGCGCGTGTCGATCCCGAAGAGCACCGGCACGCCGGCCTCGGCGAGCCAGTCGAGCAGGCCCGTGCGGCCCGGCGGGGCGGCATTTCGGGCCTCGCGGCAGACCATGCCGACGGCCTGCACGCGGTCCGACTCGCCGACGTCCGCCTCGACGCCGTAGTTGCCGATCATCGGCGCCGAGAAGGTGATGATCTGGCCGTTGAAGGACGGGTCCGTGAGGGTCTCCTGGTAGCCGGTCATGCCGGTCGTGAAGACGGCCTCGCCGAGCGCGCACGTGATCGCACCCGCGCCCTCGCCGTCGAAGCGGGTGCCGTCCTCGAGCAGGAGATACGCGGTGCTCACGCGACCCCCACGGGCCGCTCGACCCGGTCCTCGTGCGCCACGATCCCGCCCGCCACGGTCAGCTGGCAGGCGCCGCGCATGCGCATCCCCGTGAAGCACGAGTTCGCGCTGCGGCTCGCCCAGCCGCGCTCGCCGGCCGTCCAGGTCAGGCCGAGGTCCCAGACGGCGAGGTTCGCCGGCGCGCCGACCCTCAGCGCGGGCCGCTCGAGGCCGAAGGCCGCCGCGGGCCCCTCCGTCATCGCGCGCACCACGACGTCGAGCGGGAGATGGCCGGGCTCGACCAGCTCCTCCATGATGACGGGCAGCGCCGTCTCGAGGCCGGTCACGCCGAAGGCGGCCTCCTCGAACGGCACCTCCTTCTCGTGGATGGCGTGTGGCGCATGGTCGGTGGCGATGCAGTCGATCGCGCCGCTTCTGAGGCCCTCGATCAGGGCCCGGCGGTCGTCCTCGGTGGCGAGCGGCGGGTTCATCTTGTAGTTCGCGTCGAGCGAGCGCACCACGTCGTCGGTGAGCACGAGGTGGTGCGGCGTCGCCTCGGCCGACACCCTGACACCGCGCTCCCTGGCCCGCGCCACCTCCTCGACGCTCGCGCGCACCGACAGGTGCTGCAGGTGGATGTGGGCCTGCTCGAGCTCGGCGAGGCGCACGTCGCGGGCCACCATCAGGGTCTCGGCGAGGCCGGGCCAGCCGCCGATACCGAGCGCGGCCGAGACGGCGCCCTCGTGCATGTGCCCGCCCTTCGTCAGGGACGGCTCCTCCTCGTGCAGGGCCAGGGGCAGGCCGAGCGGGCGCGCGTACTGGAGCGCACGGCGCATCAGCCGCGCGCTCGGCACGGGCGAGCCGTCATCGGTGAAGCCGGCGGCGCCGCGCTCGGCGAGGTCGCGCATCTCGACGAGCTGCTCGCCGGCGCGGCCGACGCTGAGCGCCGCGAGGAAGCCGACCTGCACCACGGCGTCGGCGGCGGCGCGCTCGAGGGCCGCCTCGAGCGTGGCGCCCGTGTCGATCGCGGGATCCGTGTTCGGCATCGACAGGATCGTCGTGTAGCCGCCGCGCGCCGCGGCGGCCGAGCCCGTCGCGCAGTCCTCCTTGTACTCCTGGCCTGGGACGCGCAGGTGCACGTGCGGGTCGACGAGGCCCGGCAGCACCGTGCAGCCGCGCGCCTCGACGACGCGGACGCCGTCGCCGGGCAGGATCGCGTCGGCGATCTGCGCGACCTCGCCGCCCCTGACGAGCAGGTCGGCCGTCACGTCGAGGCCCTCGGTGGGGTCGAACAGGCGCGCGCCGCGGATCAGGAGGTCGGCGGGGTCGCCGGGGCGCAGGGCGAGGCGGGTCATGCCGCGCCCCACTCGCCGGTGCGCTCGCGCAGGTCGATGACCTCGCCGATCGAGGGGCGCGTCATCAGGTCGTAGAGGACGGCCATCCGCACCACGAGGCCCGCCTCGACCTGCTGCTCGACGAGGGACGCGCCCGCGTCGGCCGCGTCGGGCGCGATCTCGACGCCGCGGTTCATCGGGCCCGGGTGCATCACGACCTGGCCGGGACGCAGCCGCTGGGCGGAGACGCCCCACACGCGCGCGTACTCGCGCAGAGATGGCACGAAGTTCTGGCCCGGCTCCATCCGCTCGTGCTGCATGCGCAGCACGTAGACCACGTCCGCCTCCGCCATCGCGGCGGGGTCGTCGGTGACGCGCACGCCCATCGCCGCGTCGATCCCGGGCGGCATCAGGGCGGGCGGGCCGACGAGGGTCACGTCGAGGCCCATCATCCGGAAGCCCTCGATGTTCGAGCGGGCGACGCGGCTGTGCAGGACATCGCCGACGATCGTGACCTTGACGTCCTCGAGGCGCCCGAGCCGCTTGCGGATCGTGTACAGGTCGAGCAGGCACTGCGTCGGGTGCTGGTGCTTGCCGTCGCCCGCGTTGACGACGTGCGCGTCCGACCAGCGCGCCGTCAGCTGCGCCGCCCCGATGTGCGGATGGCGGATCACGATGATGTCCGGGTGGTACGCGTTGAGCGTGCGGATCGTGTCCTTCAACGACTCGCCCTTGTCGACGCTCGAGCCCGCCGCCTTCACCGACACGGTGTCCGCGGACAAGCGCTTGGCGGCCAGCTCGAAGCTCGAGCTGGTCCGGGTCGACGACTCGTAGAAGAGGTTGAGGACGGTGCGGCCGCGCAGCGTGGGCACCTTCTTCACGTCGCGGCCGACGACGTCCTCGAAGCCGAGCGCCGTGTCGAGGATGCGCTCCACGTCGACCGGGTCGAGATCGCCCATGCCGAGCAGGTGGCGGCGGTGCGCGACGGCCGTCACGCCCCCTCCCCGGCGCGCGGGAACTCGCCCGTGTCCTCGCCCTGGCCGAGCAGCAGCACCTCGTCGACGCCGTCCGTCTCGACGAGGCGCACCCGCACCCGCTCCGCATCCTGCGTCGGCAGGTTCTTGCCCACGAAGTCCGCCCGGATCGGCAGCTCGCGATGGCCCCGGTC
>JAURLF010000037.1 GCA_030831375.1 Gaiellales bacterium
AGGCGCTCGTCGAGCGGCAGGGTCGCAAGGTCCGGCCCGGCGCTGGCGACGCTCGACGCGTCGTCGAACATCGCCATGAACGCGATGAGCGGGTCGTGGTCGTCCGGGGCGGTCCCGCCGCGGGCGGCGCGGCCACGCCGGTCGTGGATGAGGTCGAGCGCCGCCTCGACCTGCTCGGGCGGGATCCGGTGCAGCGGCAGGATCCGCGCCGGGTGGACGATCGCCGAGTCGAGCCCGTGGGCGATCGCCTCCTCGAGGAAGACGGAGTTCAGGACCTGCCGGGCCGCGGGCGCCAGGCCGAACGACACGTTCGACACGCCGAGCGTCGTGTGGCAGCCGGGGACCTCGGCCTTCACGCGCGCGATCGCCTCGAGCGTCGCCTTCGCGTCGCCGCGCAGGTCCTCCTGGCCGCTGCCGAGCGGGAACGTCAGGCAGTCGAACACCAGGTCCCAGGGCTCCAGGCCGTGCTCGTCGATGGCGATGGCGGCGACCCGCTTGCAGACCTCGACCTTCCAGTCGACGTCGCGGGCCTGGCCGCGCTCGTCGATGGCCAGCACGATGACCGCCGCGCCGTAGCGGCGGGCCAGCGGCAGCAGCCGGTCGGCCTTGACCCGTCCGTCCTCGAGGTTCACCGAGTTGATGACCGCCCGGCCGCCCAGGCGCACCAGCGCCGCCTCGATCACGTCCGGCTCGGTCGAGTCGATGACGAGCGGCAGTGTCGAGGCCGTCGCGTAGCGGTCGACGACGCTGACGATGTCGGGCACCCCGGCGCGGCCGACGTAGTCGACGCAGACGTCGAGCACGTGCGCACCCTCACGGGTCTGGCTGCGGGCCAGCTGCACCGCCCCGTCCCAGTCGGCGGCCAGCAGCAGGTCCCGGAACGCGCGCGACCCGTTGGCGTTGGCGCGCTCGCCGATGGCCAGGAACGTGTTCTCCTGCTCGAAGGGCACCGCCGTGTAGAGCGAGGCGAGCGACGGGCGCCACTCGACGACGATCGCCTCGCGCGCGTCGCCCGCTGCGGGCACGCCGGAGCGCGCCGGGTCGGTCCAGCGCCCGGCCACGCCGGCGCGGGCGTGCTGGGGCCGGTCGAGGCGCCGCGCGCGCGGCGCGAGGTCCTTGACCGCCTCGACGACGGCGGCCAGGTGCGCGGGGGTGGTGCCGCAGCAGCCGCCGACGATCGCGACGCCGAAGAGGTCGACGAACTCGCGCTGCGCGGCGGCCAGCCCCTCCGGGTCGAGCGGATAGACGGTGCGGCCGTCCTCGAGGTGCGGCAGGCCCGCGTTCGGCAGCACGCTGATCGGCAGGCGCGACGCGCGCGACAGGGTCCGCACGTGCTCGCGCATGTCGTCCGGACCGGTCGCGCAGTTCATGCCCAGGACGTCGATGGCCAGCGGGTCGAGCGCCGCGATCGCCGCGAGCGGCTCGGTGCCGAGGAGCATCGTGTCGATGTCCTTCTCGACCGTGAACTGCACCATCAGCGGCAGGCGCGCCCCGCGCTCGACGAACACGTCGTTGGCCGCGGCGACAGCGGCCTTGACCTGCAGCAGGTCGAAGCTCGTCTCGACGAGCAGCACGTCCGCGCCCCCGTCGATCAGGCCCCGCACCTGCCGGCGGTAGCCGTCCTCCATCGTGGCCAGGTCGATGAAGTCGGCGGTCGTCGCCGGGTCCTTGCCGAGCGACAGCGTGGGTGCGCGCGTGCCCGGCCCGATCGAGCCGACGACGAAGCGCGGGTCCCCGGGGGTCGCGAACGCGTCGCACGCGTCGCGGGCGATCGCGGCCGCGAGGCGGTTCAGCTCCTCGGTGCGGTCGGCGAGCCCGTACTCGGCCAGCACCCACGGGGCGCCGCCGAACGTGTCGGTCTCGACGGCGACGCAGCCGACCTCGAGGAAGTCGCGGTGGACCCGGTCGATCGCGTCGGGTCGGGTGGCGACCAGGACCTCGTTGCAGCCCTCGAGCGCGTCGCCGCCGAAGTCCGCGGCGGTCAGACCCATCGCCTGCAGGGACGTGCCCATCGCCCCGTCGAGGACCAGCACGCGCTCGCCGAGCCGGTCCAGGAACGGGTGGGCGGTCAGCGGGGGGAGGGGTGTGGCCATCGTCGGACGAGCCTACGGCCCCCCGGACGCCCCGGAGCGCCATACTCGGGCCATGGCGCCCCTGATCGAGCTCGTCGGAGCGCCCGGGACCGGCAAGTCGACCCTGGTCGCGGCCCTCGTCGCCGGGCGCGGTGCGCGGCGTCCGGACGTCGGCCCGCCGCTCGTCGACGCCGCCCGGCTCGTGCGCGCCCCGCGGGGCGCCCCGGCCGGCAGCGTGCCCGCCTGGCCGGTGACCGGCGGCGTCGTCACGCGCGCGCTCGCCGACGTTCGGGGCCTGTCGCGCCTGGTGCTGCGGGTCCGGGACCGCGCGGAGCTGTGGGGGCTGCTGGCGCGGCGGCACGACGAGTGGGGCGAGTTCCTCGCGCTGACGCGTGCGGCCGCCGCCGACGACCACCGCGACCCCGCGTTCCGCGCGCTCGTGTCCGGCTGGCTCGCCCAGACGCTGCAGTTGCGGGCGCTCGCCGACCGGGTCGCCGACCCGGTGGTGTGCGTGCTGGCCGAGGGGCTCGTGCAGCGGCGCCTGACCGTGCTCGGCTCCCCGGTCGACCCGGCGGTCGTGTTCGACCCGGGCCGCGTGGCCGCCTACCTGGCGACGCTGCCCGTGCCCGCCGGCCTCGTGCACCTGACGGCCGCAGGCGAGGTCCTCGAGGCGCGCCTGGCCGCGCGAGCCGCCGAGGGTCGCGCGATCGTGCGGCACGCCGGCCTCGACGACGAGCGGCGCGCCGCGGCGAGCCGCGCGGACGCGGCGGCGCTGGCCGACGCGGTCGCCGCCGTCGCCGCGCGGGGGGTGCCGGTCGTCACCGTCGACACCGGTGCGCAGGACCTCGCCGCCTCGGTGCGCGCCGTGCGGGGGCTCGCCGCGTCGCTCTGAGCCGCCGTCCCGCGCTCAGCGCTGTGCGGCCGTCCACGCACGCAGCATCAGCACCGACCACAGCTCGTTGTGCCGCTCGCGCCGGCCCGCCAG